>JAFEGF010000012.1 GCA_018240225.1 Verrucomicrobiota bacterium | reverse complement strand
AATTTCCTGAAAAAGTCCAAAAAATCGACAGAAACTAAATCCGTTAACAGTCTCTTAAAGCTAACTAGAGGTCATTGTATGCGACGTGTGTATCTTATTCCGAACATCATTACCGCGTTTGGACTGGCTTGCGGTCTATTCGTCATCTTCAAAGTCAACATGGTCGAACCAGGCTCTGGAACATACCAAGTTTTACAAACCTCGGTACTGCTGCTTTTGCTAGCTGCCTTTGCAGACTTGCTCGACGGGGCCGTCGCGCGGGCCATGCGCGCCGAAAGCGAGTTTGGCGTGATGTTCGACTCCTTAGCGGATGCGATCTCTTTTGGCGTGGCGCCTTCGGTCTTAATGTTAAAGAGCCTCTCCCTTGAACAGGGGACAGGACTCTCTTTCTTTGCTGTTGTCGGCGCGATGCTGTTTTCCATTTGCGGCGTGCTTCGCCTTGTCCGCTTCAGCGTCAAGGCAGGCGAAGCGAAAGGGGATCCTCAGGCCCAAGCAGCCCATAAGAAGCATTTTACTGGACTGCCGATCGATGCTGGGGCGCTTGCTGCCGTTTCTGCAAACTTGTTCTTCGCCTCTCCAATTATCGAGAAGTATTTGCCGATCGAAGACCACACGCGCGCAATCATTTTGACCTGTTTGATGATTGTTCTTGGCTACTTCATGGTCAGCCGGTGGAAGTTTCCAAGTTCCAAAGTCCTCCATTTCCGCGTACCTTCCTTTCAGCTGGTCTTTGTCACGGTCATCCTGGCGATTTTTTTCCTCTACGGAGTCCTCTACTTCTTCCCTGTAATGCTTGCTGTAGCGTCATGGGGATATGTGATTTTAGGTTGGACGCTGTCGATCATCCGATTGATTGCAGGAAAAAAATCGAAGACGTTAGAAGATTTCGAACCAGAGAGCGAAGATTAAGATGATCATCATTGCAGCTTCCGCCATTATTATTTGTGGAGTGTTATGGGCTTGGATGCACGAGCGTGCAAAAAAGCAGGAAGCGGTATTTCAGCTCCGGTTTTTTCAAGAGCAAAATCAGCGGATCCCTGTCCTTGAAGAGGATCTCAAGGGCAAGGACAAGCAGCTCCAAGAAATCCAGCTCAAGCACCATGTTGCAGAAGAGAAGCTCGCTCTTTTGGCGCAAGCTCAGGAACAGCTGAAGAATACCTTTTCAGCCCTTTCTTCAGAAGCATTGGAGAAGAACAACAGGCAATTCCTCGACCTAGCCAAATCCTCTCTTGAAAAGGTCCATGAAATGGCAAAGGGGGACTTGGAAAAGAAACACCAGGCGATCGGAGAGATGCTCGCTCCTGTCAAAGAGAGCTTGAACAAGCTCGACACCGGCATGAGACAACTCGAGAAAGAGAGAAAAGGGGAGCAAGAGTCCTTAAAAGAGCAGGTCCGCTCTCTTATCGAGACGGAAAAACAGCTCCGGCAAGAGACATCAAGTCTTGTCAAAGCCTTGCGGACGCCGCTTGCCCGCGGAAGGTGGGGAGAGATCCAGCTGAGGCGGGTTGTTGAAATGGCCGGAATGCTCAATCACTGCGATTTTTATGAACAGGAGCATGAAGTAGGAGACCAGGGAAGGATCAGGCCCGATCTATTGGTGCGCCTTCCTGGCGGCCGGCAGGTTGTTGTCGATGCCAAAGTGCCATTGGAAGCTTATCTGGAAGCGATCCAATCTTCCGATGAAGCAACGCGGGAAGCGCGCCTTAAAGACCATGCCCGGCAAGTGCGTGCGCATGTCATGATGCTCAGCCGCAAGGCATATTGGGAGGCATTTCAGCCAACGCCTGAGTTTGTCGTCCTCTTTTTACCGGCAGAAACGTTTTTCAGCGCTGCCCTGGAATTTGATCCAGGACTTATCGAAATGGGCGCCGAGCAAGGCGTCATTCTGGCGACGCCGACCACATTGATCACATTGCTCAAGTCGGTTTTCTATGGATGGAAGCAAGAGAGCTTGTCGCGCCATGCAAACGAGGTCAATGAGCTAGGCCATGACCTCTATAAACGGCTGGTCGATCTGTCGTCCCACCTTTCAAAGATCGGGCGGAGCCTCAGCTCTGCCGTCGACGCATATAACAAGGGGATCGGTTCGTTTGAGTCGCGAGTCCTTGTTACAGCGCGTAAATTTAAAGATCTGGGAGCGGCATCGACTAGCTTGGACCTCGATCCGATCGAGATCGTTGAAAAGAGCGCGCGGCTGATTCAAATCCCTGAAGTCTCCATCACCTCTTCTGAAGAAACCTAAATCCGTTAACAGTCTCTTAAAGTTGCTTATTCTTTTGCTTAAAGAATTGAGCAATCGGACGATAGAATTCTGTGTGTCCAGGATCAGAGAGCATCAGCATGTCAAAATGCTGGTAAAGATCGGGACTTCTCAAGATCCTGTCTTGGACCAGCATAAAACTCATGGTTATGCCTTTGTGTGTAATAGGGTTGGTCAGGGAACAAATGAATCCTTTTTTTTGGCGTCCCGACTGAAGGGAAAGCACTATTGCTTACGAGGAATATAGAGGTGCAGATTTTGGAAGGGGAGGCGAAGCCCCTTCCAAATAGATACTCAGGCTTTTAGATCAGAGTGTCACTGTTTAAAGAATTGAGCAAGCGGACGATAGAATTCAGTAAATGCAGGATCAGAAAGCATCAACGCATCGAAATGTTGATAAAATTCAGGATATTCCTGCAGGGTTTCTTGGATAAGCTGAGCGCATATATCGTGGTAGGCAAGAGGATCGATTGCGAGCTGACAGGCCGCGAAGCACAGGAGGACCTCGTCGGTGATGAAGACTTCGCTGTTGGGCTTTTCTAGAAACTCATGCATAAATGCGATAACACTGTCATATTGACCTTGAGAAACGTACTTAGTCAGAACGGAATAAAAGCTTCCTTTTTCTACAAGATATGACAAGTGATTAGGCGCTACTTCCATGAGTTTAACGTAATCCTCCATTGGTTTATCTAAATGTGAAGAATTACCGGTTGAAACGGCCTTGTCGATTTGCAAGTTAAAGTTCTGATACATCGTATCCGTAATGCTCTCCAATGCGGGGCTTGGTCTTAATCCGTGTATACCTATGGATGCTGCCATGATTATACTCTCCTTTCGAGTGTTTGTAATAAAGGGATAAAGGAATCTGTTTCGCAGTCGTTTGGACTAAAAGGGGAAGGTGTTCTGGTTAGAGACTTTTCAGAGGTGGTAGCGACAAGTTGGTCTAAATCGCATGGAGGTTCGGCATGTTGTTCTTCAGGATTATTTACATTGGTCATGAAACTTTGAAAGTCTTCAAATCCAGGCGATCTAGTCAAAGACCTAATTTCACATGAATTCATACTGATTCCTTATAATATGATAAAAAACGGTAGGATCATGTTAAAAGTGTCTATAAATGTAAACAATTAAAAATAAATGTTATAAAATTAAATAAAAAACCAACAGGTTCAGTTTGGTTATCGATTACAATCAAAAAAGTTTGAGTTTATCGATCCATTCCTGAGGAATGCCGGCCTGTTTTCGATGGTCCTCAAAAACGATAAAGCCTTTGGCTCTTTTCGGGGTCATTAAAGGGGGAAGGTTCTGTTCCCAAGCATCCCATTCTGAGATTTCAGGAGATTTCATTTTTTTGAGCCAGTTCCACCCAAATGAGACATGGCTGATCTCATCTTCAAGGATCCGCTGCATGAGAGCTGCGGACTCCACATCTCCGACTCTTGCAAATGACTGGCCGTACATGGGAGCAAAATCGAGGTTTGCCATTTCAAAAGTCAAACTAACGACGCTGATGTAGCGGATTGGAGAGGTCAGATAGGGGATATGGGCCCAAAAATGGCGATAAAGAGGAAGGTCGCCGAATTTAAGGCCGAGCTCACCCATCCGTTCGATGTACAAACGGACATGTTCCTGTTCTTCGCGCAGCGTGTTGGCGACCCCTTTTCGGAATCGCGCAGGGGCTTCAGGAAAGGCGACGAGCGCATGGGCCATGATCTCAACTGCAAGGAGTTCGTGTCCAGCAAACCGGTGCAGGCAGACTGCCCGATTGTCTTGTTCCCGGTGTTCGTGAAAAGCGGGAAGCTTTTCTTTTTTAGAATGGCGTTGGAATGCCATTCCGGGAGGACGGGAGGGCTCTTTCCAAAATTGAGCGGGACCGGGTGCAAAGTCGGTCAGTTCGTCTGGGCAAAAGAGTTTTTCTTCTAATGTATCGGCGCCGAGAATTCGGGTCGCCCATTCTCTCATTTCCATGGGATTGTTTGACTTACGAAAACACTGCGAAGAGGATAGCTCTTCGCTGTGCAGGGTATATACACATCGTGATTCAAAAATCGGTTTTGGCTTTGCTGGCATCCCAGACTTTGATCCCGCCTGCATCGACCATGTGTATTCACATGGCTGCGAAGACTCTTTAAAGATCCAGTGGATCTTTGAAGAGCAAAGCAGGTGAAGCAGTCTTGGCTGCGAACTGGTCTTAAGAGCTATAGCCTGGCCTAAATTCTGTGCGCCAGCTTTGCCAAATTCCAATTTTTGAATCACTCTGTGTATAGAATTATTCAATAGCTAGAACGAAATAAGCTGGGAAAGCAAAGTTGTTGTTCGGACGGGGAGAAGCAATCAGCTTCACTTGTTTTCCGTTTAAGCTTTGCAAGTTCACGACAGTGCTATAAACATACGCTACAGGCAAGTCCTTGTCCTTAATGATGTAATCGCCAGGTTTGCTTTTAACTGGAGAATTATAAGGTTCAAGAATGCCGGTCAATGTAACTGCAGCGAGCTTTTGCTCTTCGTAATATTGGTCCAAAGTTTGGTTCTCGCCAAGTTTTGTCCAGCTGGAAAAGAGGGCGTGTTCAATCGGTTCCCACGATTTCATTTTATCGGAGACTTGATAGAGGGATTCTAAAGCTGCGGCATCAGATGCGAAATTATTTTTAGCAGGCTTAGTTTCCACTTTAGGGAGCGATTCCAAATGGGAGATCCTCTTTTGCAGATAGGCTTCCTGGAAAGAGGCCAATGACTCTTTAGCTTGCTCGACGTATTCTGGGAAGTCGTTGTAATCAGAAATGACAATGTTGAAACCTTTGTTAATCCTGTCAAAATCGACCTCTTCAAAAGGCTTTCTCAGTTCTGCACTGCTCAGCAAAGAAGTTGCGTCCAGCAGTTGTTCCGCTGCTAATCGGCGCTTGTCCAGCTGGTGTTTGACTTCTGGTCCGCCGGCAAACTCGACGAACTCTTTTGCGACGTAGAAACATGTTCCGGATGGAGGAGCGATCTCAAGCCACTTGTTGTTGATAGCGGAGATGACGCCATCGACCTTGTCTCCGGCATTGAGGTGTCCGATAATGGGAGCGTCGAGGTTTGGCTCAAGGCGGACATTAACGCGGTTGCCTTCAACGACATTGTCTAAAATGAAGCTTCTAAAGACGAAAGACTTGATCCCGGCTGGAGGTTCAACAGCCCAGAACTCTCCTTTGTCTCCAATAACGGATAGGAAATCGTTCTTGTTGAGCTCTTTGATGATCCGGCTATCGAGGTCTGGCTGGAGGCGCATGCGCACTTTTCGTCCTTTGACTTTGCCTGTAAAAGGAGAAAAAGGAACTTCTGGAGCTTTAACGACCGGCTTTACAACAGGATGGGAAGGAGCTTGGGCGATAACAGGTTCTTGGACAATGACAGGCTCAGCTTCGACTGCAGAAAGAGAAGGCAGGGCTGGCGCTGTCAGTTCGGCGATCGCGTCGGGCATTTCCTGTGCTTGCAAAAGGATCGGCTCATCTGCAGAGAGAGCTGTCATGGAAAACGCGCTTAGTGAAACACAAAGTGTTTGATAAAACTTAGACATGTTATTGGTTCCTCCTGATCGCCAAATAAATGGTCTGCCGTTAAAATAAATTCGACAATGCAATTTCTCATTCTATGACTTGCCCTTTTTTTACTCCATGTTTTTTTCAGCAAAGAATTTTATAAGAGGCGTTCTCTGAATTAGAATCATTTGATTGTTGATTCTTTTTCAGAAAAAGTTTTTTAGGCGGGAACATCAAAGATAGAATAGTTGAGAAAAGCTCACAACAGGAAATTTAAAATAGACAGGCGATCTTAAAAAATTGCAAAATCGAGGTAAAAACAGCCTGCGATCAGGAAGCGCGATTGGATAGGTTAGCTATTAAGGACAGCTCGGACGTGCTCGCAGTGTTTCTCGCCGCAAGTGCATCCGATCGGCTCGCCCAAGTAGACGCTGTAATGCTCTTTTGGGTCCAAAGGGTTTTGGACGATGAAGAGCTTGTCGCCTGTTTGGTTAATGTCCCATGTGCGGAACCTGAGGTCCTCTTCCGAAACAACCTCGTCCTCTTCTTTGGAGCCCTGTTCTTGATCATGCGCTTCAAAGCCGGCGTGCAAGGCGCGCGCGATCTGGCAGTGGGTGCAGTTGCAATGGGGCTCAGGCTGCGGGATCATATTAGGATCTGTGATCCCGATCGTTTTGGAAAGCGCCGTAATTTTTTGGATCAGTTCTTTAGGCAGGTCTGGAGCGTCGGTTTGCTCGGGGTTGTGTTGGAGGACTGCGCCCATATTATCCATATTAAGAGGAGCATTGAACGGAGTCTCGAGCGGAAAGCTGAAGCTTGCAGCCAAGCTGTCTTGTCCAGATGGAGTTTGGCTAATGGGATTTTTAGGTGGTAGCTTAGTAGGAACAATGCCCTGTTCGAGTTCTAGATGTTTTGCGTGGTTGGCAAAGATGGCTTCAAGAGAAGCTGTGTCTAAATGAGGGATGTTGATCCGTGCGCCGGTGGTCAGTGTCACAACCAGGAGGGGATGGGAAAGCTGGGTTTCAACATGCAAGGAGGCTATGCTTTTCCAAGATGTTGAGATATAGGGAGGTATGCTTAATATGGTCGGTGTTATCAGCATGGTAAGACTCCAACGTTAAGGCACGGCGCCTTTTTCTAATAACTATTATAACGTGAAAGCCCTTCTTCTGTCAATGACTTAGCACTCGTTTTTTCTGTTTGCTAAAATGATGATGTAAATGCTTTAATATTAGATATATATGATTATAACAAAAAAATAGTTGAGCTTCACGGTGCTTGCTATTATGCTCAGCTTCTTGGGTGCGGCTCTGTCAGCGCGTTCGAGTGCAGGGTCAGCGTATGGTTCCCAAGATGAAAGAGGTCTTTATTAAAGGAGGTTATCTGCTCCAAAGGGCAGCCGCGCTTCAAAAAGCCATCCGTTAAGGTTTTTTGGCGTGGAACTGCATAAATTCTATAGCTTCTTAATCAATTGAACTGAGGAGACGAACTTGTGGCACGGAAATCATTTGTAATCGATACCAACGTACTGCTCCACGACCCGGATGCGATCAGCAAATTTAAGGACAATGATGTTGTCATTCCCTTGATTGTCTTAGAAGAACTAGATGGAATGAAACGACTCTCCGATGAACTTGGTAAAAATGCTCGTCACATCATCCGCTACATCGACGCATTGAAATTGCGCAAAGAAGGGGATTTGCACAGCGGCATCAAAATTGAAAATGGGATCATCATCCGTATTTATGTCGATACGAAACAAGGTGATCGAAACGGATTTCCCCTCCCCCTCGATAGGAACACGAACAAGATCCTGCACGTCGCCTATAAAATTCAAGAGGCTGGCCAAAAAGTGGTCGTCGTCTCTAAAGACTTCGTCATGCGGGTCAAAGCGGAAGCGATAGGAATCGAAGCGGAAGATTACGTCAGTTTAAAAGTCTCGTACGACAATATCTATAAAGGGTACCGGAAAATTGAAGTTCCTAAGAAGGATATCGATTTATTTTATAAAGACGGCTTTCTTCCGGTGGAAAAGTTCGATCTGCTCCCCAATGAATATTGTTTGCTCAATTCGCCGGAACAGTCTTCGGCTATTTGCAAGTTCAACCATCAGAAAAAACAGCTCGAGCCGTTGATCAAATTAACGCGCGACATCTGGGGGATCCATCCTTTAAATGTAGAGCAGAAGTGCGCCATGGACCTGCTGCTGCGCGATGATGTGAAGCTGATCACCTTAATGGGGCCAGCCGGAACGGGCAAAACGGTACTGGCCCTTGCTGCTGGATTGCGCAAGGTTTTCGATGAAGGGACCTATACGCGCATCTTAGTGAGCAGGCCTATCGTCCCTCTTGGAAAAGACATCGGTTACTTGCCGGGAACAAAAGAGGAAAAGCTCTACCACTGGATGCAGCCGATCTATGACAATTTGGAGTTTCTCTGCCAATCGACAAGCGGCGAGACCAATGGGATGGAAACCCAAAAGTGGATCATGGAAAGCAAGAAGATCGAAATGGAAGCAGTGACCTACATCCGCGGTCGATCTCTTCCGAAGATGTACATGATCATCGATGAGGCCCAGAACTTGACGCCCCATGAAGTAAAGACGATCATCTCCCGAGCTGGCAAGGGGACCAAGGTTGTCCTGACGGGCGACCCGACCCAGATCGACAACCCTTACCTCGATAAAGATTCCAATGCTTTGACCTTTACAGTGAACAAGTTCAAAGACTACCCGATCTTCGGGCATGTCTTTTTAGAGCGCACCGAAAGATCGGAGCTTGCAGCTTTAGCGGCAGATGTCTTATAGGTGGGAAAAAGACCTCTTGCAAGGATATGCAAGGGGTCTATCACCTAAGGAGAGGTCATGAAGCCAATTTTAGAACCAGCAACGCAAGCGTTCATTTCCGAGCTAGAGTCAAAAGGGGGAACGCCAATCTATAAGCTCAGCCCGAAAGAGGCGCGAGCTATTTTAGAGAAAGTCCAATCGGGACCAGTGAAAAAGGCAGCTGTCAGCATTGAGGAACAAACGTTGCCATGCGGTCCAAGCGGAAAAGTTGCCATCAGCATTGTTCGGCCGGAGAATTCCAAAGAGAAGCTCCCTGTCATCTTATTTGTCCATGGGGCGGGTTGGATATTAGGAAGTTTCAATACGCATGACCACCTTGTCCGCGAACTTGCAGTAGGGACTAACTCTGCTGTGATCTTCGTCCACTTTTCTTTATCGCCGGAAGCCAGATTTCCTACAGCCATTGAAGAATCATACGCGGTTGCTGAATACATTACTAAAAATGGCGCGTCATTGAATCTGGATACGAGCCGTTTAGCAGTATGCGGTGATAGTGTCGGCGGTAACATGTCGATCGCCCTGACAATGATGGCAAAAGAACGCAAAGGCCCCAAGTTCGACTGCCAGGTCCTTTTTTATCCTGTAACCAGCGCTGAGATGAACACATCATCTTATAACCAATTTGCAAATGGTCCTTGGCTTACAAAGCCTGCGATGGAATGGTTCTGGAATGCTTATGAGTCGGATGCCTCTGCACGTAAAAAACCGCTCTGTTCTCCGCTCTTAGCTCCTATCGATCAGCTCAAAGGTCTTCCTCAAGCGATCATCATTACCGCTGAGAATGATGTCCTCCGTGATGAAGGAGAGCAGTATGCATCGAAATTAATGCAGGCAGGCGTCAATGTCACAGCGACCCGTTTTCTTGGAACGACCCATGACTTTGTGATGCTCAATGCATTAGCTGAAACGCCGGCTGCCCGCGGAGCCATCTATATGGCGACAAACTATCTGAACCAAGTTTGGTCATCTAAAAAGATCTCCAAGCCTTCGAAAAAAGCGGCATAAAAACAACTTCCGCTAGAAATGCAAAAGCCTCTCGGTAAAGAGAGGCTTTTGCTTTTTAAGAAATAGGAGCTGATGATTAACGTTGGATGCCGAACCAGCCGCCTGTATCGCCTCCGATCCACATTTTTCCTTTGAGTTCAGGAAGGTGCTGTTCGCATTGTTGTAAAATGCGGCGGTCGCCTGTGATGTCATCGCCAGAACGGTATCCTTCAGGAATGAAGATCCGTCCTTCATAATGGCCTTTGACCCGAATTTGGCCCATGACGTAAATGCCTCCGCCGACACCGTAGATGCTACCTTCTTGCTCGCGGGAGTAGATTGCGACATATCCGCCATCTTCGCCTAAGTAGTCGTTAAAAGTAGGAAGGGTCCTTTCCTGGAATCCTGGAAACGGATGGTTAATGACCGAACGGCCATTGGTATACACTTTAAAATCTTCTGGAAGTAGATAAGGAATCGCAGGACGGCAGCCTGAACAGTCCAACAAGTTTTTTAGTTGATCTTTTCCTTGAGAATTGTTGATTGCATCGATAAATCCACTCATTTTTTCCCCCTAAAAGGTTTGATGTTAACGATAGCACTTATTATACGCTAGTTTCTCGTATATTTCAATTTTTGAATAAATGTCTTAGCGTTTGTTTATTTTTAATCTAATGTTTAAAATTTCAGTAATTAATACATTTAAGTTTGTTGTTGTGGATAGGTTCAGAGTGATTCAAAATTGGAATTTGGAAAAGTGGAACCAATTTTTGAATCAAGATGTGTATCAGTCAAAACTGGCTTTTGAATTCCGATATATATAAACTAGTTGCATGACATTGTTTTTGAATTGCCAATCCCTAGCTAAATCATTTGGTTCCCGAATTCTTTTCGAAGGCCTCTCTTTCAGCATTTTTTCTGGAGACCGGGTCGGCTTGATCGGTCCTAACGGTTCGGGTAAAACGACGCTTCTCAAGATCCTCGCCGGCTGTGAAAATGCCGATGAGGGGACGATCTCTGCTAAGCGGGGGCTGCGCGTGGGTTATGTCCCGCAGGTGTGCGAGTTTCCTGATAAAGCACCGAATGAAGTTTTGCTCTCAGCTTTTGCGCCGGATGATGAAAGGCCCGATTATGAACGGGAATTAATGGTCAAAACTTGGCTGAGCAAGTTGGGATTTACTGGCAGCGAGCCCTCGGCGCAACGCTTATCGGGCGGTTGGAAGAAACGATTGAGCGTGGCCAAGGAGCTTCTATTTTCTCCAGACCTATTGCTGCTCGATGAGCCGACCAACCATCTCGATCTCGAAGGGATCGTGTGGCTCGAAAAATTTTTGCTGAAAGAAGCCCCCTCCTTCCTGCTCGTCAGCCATGATCGTTATTTTCTCCAAAATATGGTCAACCGGACCATCGAGATCAATGCTGTCTATCCCAACGGCCTATTTTCGATCGAAGGCTCCTATGCCCATTTCCTAGAAAAAAAGGAGGAGTTTCTTAAAGGCCAGCTGCAGCAGGAAAGATCGATTGCTTCTAAAGCCCGCAAGGAGCTGGACTGGCTCCGCCAGTCGCCCAAGGCTCGTACAAGCAAGTCCAAGTCGCGCGTCGAAGATGCCCATGAAATCCTGGAAGAGCTCTCTCAAATCCAAAAGAGGAACACGCAAAAAAGGGCGGATGTCGATTTTGCAGCGACGTTCCGAGAGACCCAGAAGCTCCTGGTTGCTAAAAACCTGGCAAAGCATGCAGGGGAGCGCCTATTGTTCCATCACTTAGACTTTACCTTATCCCCTGGAATCAAGATCGGCCTGATGGGGCCCAATGGATCGGGGAAGACAACCCTCCTTAAAATGATTGCAGGAGAAACAACTCCTGACCAGGGAACGATCAAGCAGGCCGATGCGCTGAAAATTGTCTATTTTGATCAGCATCGGATGCAGCTTCCTGATGACATTACCCTTAGACAAGCCCTTTCTCCTAAAGGGGATTTTGTCTGCTTCCGCGGTCAAATGATCCATGTCAATGGATGGTGCAAGCGGTTCCTGTTTTCTCCTGATCTGCTCGATATGCCCCTTACTAAGCTTTCGGGAGGGGAGAGGGCAAGGATTTCGATTGCCCACCTCATGCTTCAGCCAGCGGACATTTTGCTGCTGGACGAGCCGACGAACGACCTTGATATTGCGACGTTGGAGACCCTTGAAGAGAGCCTTCTGGAATTTCCCGGAGCTCTTGTTCTGATCACGCATGATAGGTGCATGTTGGACCGTGTTTGCAACACTCTCCTTGCTCTTGGAGATCTTGAACAGAACACCTTCTTTGCCGATTATTCCCAATGGGAGCGGGCCCAAAAAGAGGGAGAAGCTTCTAAGAAGCCAAAAGAGATCAAGCAGGAGAGTTCTTCCCGCAAGGCCAAGCTGACCTATACGGAAAAGCATGAATATGACCAGATCGAAGGAAAGATCTCAAAGCTTGAAGATGAGGTGAAACGGCTCAATGCCGCTCTAGAAGATCCAGCCATAGCGGAAAGACCGGAGCAGCTCCAAGAGATCTGTTCTCAAATCGGACTGGCTGAAAACCAAATTGAACAACTCTATCTGCGCTGGGAAGAGCTTGAAAAAAAGCTGCGTGGTTAATCAGAGATTTTATATAATCAAGTGATTATGGCTACGAAACGATCTTCTAAACCGCAATTTAGCATCTTGCTCATCCTTGTTTCCTTTGCATCGGTGGGCGCTGTTCTTTTTACTCCCGCCCTTCCATCGATCCAAGAGTTCTTTGATATATCGGTCGGAAAAGCGCAGCTTACGGTCACAACTTATCTGATCGGGTATGCATTTGCGCAGCTTCCTTATGGCCCGATTGCTAACCGCTATGGAAGGAAACCTGCCCTCTACTTGGGGATTTCTCTGGCAATCATCGGCTCGCTGCTCTGTGCGCTTTCAGCGCCTGCCCATTCTTTTGGCCTGCTGTTGTTCGGACGGATCATCCAGGCCCTTGGGGCATCTGTCGGACTTAAAGTCAGCTTCACGATGATCGCCGACGCTTTCGATCAAACGGCTGCGACAAAGACAATCTCCAAGCTGCTGCTCTCTTTTGCCGTCATGCCGTCTCTTGCAATTGGGATCGGAGGCTGGCTGACGCAGCGGTTCGAGTGGCAGAGCTGTTTTTACTTTTTGGTCTTTTTCAGCTTTGCAAGCCTCTTTTTGGTTGCCCGTCTTCCAGAGACTGCGCCCTCCTTGGACCCTCAAGCTCTTCGATTGCCCTCGATTATCGCAGCCTACCGGGCGAAGCTTAGCAATGCGCGTCTTGTTACAAGCGGACTGATCATGGGATGCGGCACGGCTGTGATCTACATTTTTGCATCCAAAGCTCCATTTATCGGAATCAAGCTGATCGGTCTTAATCCGGAACAGTTCGGCCTTTATAATTTTATCCCTCTTATCGGGATGGTCTCGGGATCTCTGCTAGGCTCCCGCTTAGCAGGACGTTTTTCCCTGATCAATTTATTGGGAGGCGGGATCATCGGAACATTGATTGCTACGATGACGATGCTTGTCCCATTCGCTACAGGATTGGTCACGACCTGGACCCTTTTTGTGCCGATGGTCCTCATTTACATCGCCGAGTCGGTGATCTATGCCCACATCTCCTCTTTTGCATTGACAGGGGCTAAAAACAAGTCCAACGCGTCTGCCGTCCTTAATTGGATCAACATGAGCGTTGCGGTCATTGCAGTCCTTCTTGCTGAATTTATCTATCCGGAAGATGCCTTAATCATGCCAGTCAGCTTTGCCTTTTTCTTCCTGGTGATGCTCCTTCTATGGTTCCGTCTCAGAAAATTGGCTGCGTAAGCAGCTGGTTTATGGTCATTTGATATTTAAAGCGTGTAAAAATAATTTTAATTTAACTCTTTTTGTTTCGATAAAACAGTTTTTATTATATAATATTTGTCGAAGTGTGATTTTTTGTTTTAATAAAAAGGGGTTTTTTTATGTCAGTTTCAAATGATTTAAACAGAGTGCCTTGCCAGGAAAATTTAGAGCTAGCTCTGACATCGCAAGTCGCACAAAGTCAAGGGGTTCAAGAATTTCCTATTACGATCTCTGGGGTGCAGATTCCTACAGAAATAGTCATATCCATTTTCCAGATGCTTCATCCTCGGGATATCGCTTCCTGTATGCAGGTATGCAAAGCGTTCAACTTCTTTGCTAAGAATTTCGTCCTATTAGAGCTAATTGGTTCGAATGATCGAGCTAGCAGTGTTGTTCCAATCATTGCTAAGTATGGTTTCCAAGTTATCACTGATCCGCGTAACTTAAGCGTAGTTCAAAAAGCATTCCAAGCATGTTATTTCGAAGGACAAGGAGAAGGATTATGCTATGCGACTTTAACGACAAAGCTGCAGATTGCAGAAGATCGGAACCTTGTGAAGCTCTTTCTCCACTATATTAATGATTCGGTTCCGGGATCCTCAAGTCCATTTCCAAGAGAATGGCCTGACGAAGCTCAATTTTTGCATCAGCATCCTGAGTTGAACACATGCTGCATTACCATGGTCAACGATATCCCTGGAGCTGCAAATGCGATCCGTATTTGGGTGCAAGCTCATCCAGTCTCTACATGGCGTTTGCCGCTTTATCAAAACTCTGGAGGGGATAATACTCACTTGCATGATAAGCACATGTGCATCATTGCGCCGGAAGTGGGTTATTTCCGCACAGACCGCATCGACGGCTCCAATAATGCTTTTATGCTTGTTTCACGCAATCTTGCCGATGCGCTGACCCTTGACCGTAATCATACTTACTATGGGGTAAGCATCAATTTATCAAACAACCAACTTGAAACACTTCCTGATGAGATCGGTGCGATACCTCATCTTAATCAGCTGCAGATTCAAGGGAATAATGAACATATGGCGAAGCCGCACACTCCAACTGTTCAAAATGGAACTTAAGCCAACGTTTTCTAAAGTTCGCATGGAACCGATATCATTATCGGTTCCTCTTTTCTCTTAAGTGGATAACAGCCGCTCTCTTTCTTGAAACACCTCTTCTGTATTGCCGAAGAGTTTGATCTTCCCCTGTTCGAGCCAGAGGACCTTATTACAAAAGCTGCGGATGACCTCATGGTCATGCGTCGAAAGGACCATGATATGGGACTGATCGATCAGCGTGGAGATCCTTTTTCTTGCCTTGTCAATGAAGCGGGCATCGCCGACGCTGAGCACTTCATCGATCAACAGGATCTCAGATGAGATGCTTGTGATGATCGCAAATCCAAGCCTCACCAGCATGCCTGAAGAATAACTGTTGAGAGGCAGATGGATGAATTCGCCAAGCTCGGCAAACTCTTCGATCTCAGAGACCACATTATAGATTTGTTTTTTCGAAAGGCCTAGGATCAAACCTCGAAGCAGGATGTTCTCGTAGCCTGTCAAGCCATGGTCCATTCCGACCATGATGTCGAAAAGGCTGTTGAGCTTTCCTGTAATATGGAGCTTTCCTGAAGTGGGCTCGTAAATCTTGGCCAGGACTTTAAGGAGGGTCGTTTTTCCAGCTCCGTTGTGGCCGATAAGGCCAAGCCTGTCCCCATTTTCCAATTTCAAACTGATCCCATCGAGGGCTTGGACTTTGACGGTGGCCTCTTCTTTGAGGAATTTTCCTCCAGTTGCCGCTTGCAGGACGCTGACTTTAAGGGAACGGGATTTGGTCCCATAAAGAGGATACACTAAAGAAACGTCGTTCAGTTCAATTGTAGCCATCGATCAATCCAGCCAAAAAGGGATTCGTGTGCGGACCCGGTTAAAAAGGAGCAGTGTCGCTGCGATGCCGATCCCGGCGATGCACGAGCAGATGCTCCAAGAGCTTAAAGGGATCTCCCGCCCAAGAAGGGGGTTGCGGACCAGGTCGAGAAGGTAAACGAAGGGGTTGAGGCGGACGATCAATGACTCCGTTCCGAGGAGCTTTGGCGTCCAAGAAATAGGAGTGATGAAAAATAGGATCTGCATGCAGCTGGTCACAATCGGAGTAATATCGCGGAACCTAGTGCTGAGCAAAGCGATCAAGAGGCTCATCCAATAGAGGTTGATGATCAAGAGGAGCATACCGGGGAAAACAAACAGGAACGGCCAACCAGGGTTCAGCTTGAAGGCAGCTAGAACAAGAAAGTAAATAATGAAATTATGACCGAGCACAATGGTGTTCTTCACAAGGAACTTGAGGATGTAGGTGGTATAGGGGAGTTTGATCTGTTTGATGAAACCGGCATTGGCCCTGAAAATTTCTGTCGATTCCATGATGCTGCTGGAGATGAACGACCAGAACATGAAGCCCGCCGTAAAAAAAGGGACATACTCGGCGACGTTCTGGTGGAAAAGATGGCTGAAGATCTTGCTCATCGCCGCAATGAAGATCAGCATGCTGATGCTGATCCACCAAGGGCCAAGCACAGACCTGCGGTAGCGTTGCTTGACCTCGAGCCAACCCAAATGCAGCCAGACCCGGTATTGCTGGACGGCAAGGAGGATGTCTTGAATTGCGCTGCTCAAAATAAATGTCCTTTTTTCAAATCAGGCAAATGGGTGAGTGTACAAAAGATAAGAATTCCATTCCAGCCGACTTTGCATCGAAACTTTTAAAACTTCTTGTTGCTCAGTTCAGAGGCTGTTATTAGTATTACCTTTTGGAGGGGTCTCTTATGCACAGGTTTCATGATTTATCGCGCGAAGAAGAAGCAATCATCGTTCACAAACATACGGAGCGTCCAGGGACAGGAAAGTTCGATCATTTCGACGGTGTCGGCGTCTATGCATGCAAACGCTGCGATGCGCCTCTTTACCTGTCCAAAGACAAGTTTTCATCGGGATGCGGATGGCCGAGCTTCGATGATGAGATTCCGGATGCGGTCAGGAGGGTGCCTGATGCCGACGGAGAGCGGACAGAGATTATCTGCGCTCGCTGCGGCGGTCATTTGGGGCATGTGTTTATTGGAGAGAGGCTGACGCAAAAAAATGTGCGCCATTGCGTGAATTCGATCTCGATGTCGTTCCTTCCTGCTTTTACAGACGAGGGTTTTGAGAGGGCTTACTTTGCCGGAGGGTGTTTTTGGGGAGTTGAGCATTTGTTGAAGGATGTCAAAGGGGTAAAGCAGATCTCAGTCGGATATATGGGAGGGCATGCAGCAAGTCCTACTTACGAAGAGGTATGTTCAGGGCTGACCGGCCATGCGGAAGCTGTCGAAGTCATCTTCGATCCTGAAGTTGTCGATTATGAGGATTTGGCAAAACTCTTCTTTGAAATTCACGACCCGACCCAAAAGATGCGGCAAGGGCCTGACATAGGAACGCAGTACCGTTCTGCTTTATTTTTTCTGACTGAAAAGCAGAGGAAAATAGGCGAGGAGCTCATCCAACGGCTCAAGCGGCAAGGATTAAGCGTTGCAACCGAGCTTGTTCCTGCCAGCCAGTTTTATCCTGCAGAAGATTACCATCAGCATTATTACGATAAAACCGGAAAAGAACCCTATTGCCACGCAAGGGTCAAACGGTTTTAATGTGGAAGCAGTCTATTCCGTTTATGAGCCTATCCCTCTGGAAGAGTGGTTATCTTGTTTGCATCCTGATCGGGATCAATTAGCTCTATCTTATTCGCAAAAATGGGATGTGGAATGCAAGGCTGGAGCCGAAGGAACTGAAGTGGAAAGCCTAGACCGCCTTCAAAAAGACCTAAGGGGCCTTTATCTATTTGAAAAAGTAGATGGGAACCAAAGCCGCAATCCGGATGGCAGCTGGCGCCGTTCTAGTACATGGATGAGCTGGATAGATGAGCAAAGAGTGTTTGCGCCTGTGCCTCAAAAGCAGCAACCTATGGTCTCAGTCATCACGGGCTTCGAAAAGCAAAGTGATGGTAGATTTTCAATGAAAATTGAGGAGCTGCCTATGGAAAAGATGTTCAGAGAACAAGACGGTTTGTTTTTTAAAGGGGTTGGTCCTCAGGCTAAGTACCAGTTCTATCAGAGACAAAATAAATTGGCTCCAAATTAAAGACTCCGGATACGCAAGAAGGCTCGATGAGCCTTCTTGCGTATCCGCAGCTGTTTTTCTTTTTTTATTCTAGACTATTTCAATGAATTTTTATATACGCTGTTAAAGGCAATCAAAACGCCTTAGCTATAGAGTTCATGAAATGATCAAGAAGCAATTCAAAATCGCAATTCTAGTGCTCTTTTTACTTGGAATTGCAGCTGCCACTACATTTTATATCAGAAGCAGTACGATAGCAGTCCTCGAGCCCAAAGGGATGATCGGCGTGGCTGAAAGCGATCTCATCATCACCTCTTCTTTGCTGATGCTCATCGTTGTGGTCCCGGTGCTGATCCTCACTTGGGTCTTTGCTTGGAAATACCGGGAAGGCAATGAGAAGTCGCGCCACGAGCCGGATTGGGAGCATAACCACATTGCAGAGTGCTGCTGGTGGGGTGTCCCTTGCGTGATCGTTTTGATCTTAGCCGTTCTAACTTGGGAATCGAGCCACACCCTTAACCCATTTAAGCCCCTTGATTCCGATGTGCAGCCGTTAAAAATTCAGGCGGTTGCTTTAGATTGGAAATGGCTTTTTATTTACCCTGAGCAGGGGATTGCAACGGTCAATTTCGTCCAGTTTCCGGAAAAGACGCCAATCAATTTCGAGATCACTGCCGATGCGCCGATGAACTCATTTTGGATCCCGCAGCTTGGCGGGCAGATCTATGCGATGCCTGCAATGCGTTCAAAGCTGCATTTGATCGCAAACGAAACGGGGGTTTTTCGCGGGAATTCGGCAAACATCAGCGGAGAGGGATTTGCAGGGATGTATTTTACTGCGAAATCAAGCTCTTCTGAAGAGTTTAGCCAATGGGTGGAGTCAGTCAAACAATCACCTAAGCATTTGACATTAGACGCCTATAAGCAGCTCATCAAACCGACCTCTTATCATCCTGTTGAGTATTTTGTACTGGACCAGCAGGGACTATTTGATTGGATCTTGATGAAGTACATGGAACCAGGGCATCAATAGAGGATAGGATATGCTTGAGAATATCTTTGGAAGATTAACGATCGAGGCCTTTATCCATGATTGGATCGAGGTCATGGCCGGTCTTTCCATGGTCGTTGGAGCGATTGGATTTGCTGCGCTGTTGACCTATACGAAGCGTTGGAAATGGCTATGGACTGAATGGATCACGTCGGTCGACCATAAGAAGATCGGATTGATGTATATCATTGTCTCTATTGTGATGCTGGCAAAAGGGCTTGTTGATGCTGGGATGATGCGTGCGCAGCAAGCTGTCGCTGTCGGAGACTCGATGGGCTATTTGGGTGCAGCCCACTTTCAGCAGCTCGCAACGGCGCATGGCGTGACCATGATCTTTTTTGTCGGCATGGGGCTGATGTTCGGCCTCATTAACCTAATCCTGCCGCTGCAAATTGGCGCGCGCGACGTGGCATTTCCATTCCTTAATAATTTGAGCTTCTGGCTGTTCACTTTCGGCGCGATGTTCATCATGGTCTCGCTCGTCATAGGGGAATATGCAGGGACAGGCTGGACTGCCTATCCTCCGCTTTCGGGTAGTAAATATAATCCTGGCGTCGGGGTCGATTATTGGTTATGGAGCGTCCAGATCTCGGGAGCAGGGAGTTTGCTTTCTGGGATCAATTTTTTGGTGACGATCTTAAAGATGCGCTGCCCAGGGATGACGATGATGCGGATGCCGGTTTTTGCTTGGGCAACCCTTGCAACAATGATCCTTGTTGTGTTTGCTTTTCCGATCCTCACAGCAAATGTCGCGATGCTTTCAACAGATCGACTTCTTGATACGAAGATCTTCACGCCTGATTTTGGCGGCAACCCGATGATGTACATCAACCTGTTTTGGGCATGGGGACACCCCGAGGTGTACATATTGGTCCTTCCTGCCTTTGGGATATTTTCTGAAGTGATTCCCGTGTTCTCTAAGAAAAAACTATTCGGTTATCCTTCGATGGTCTGGGCCATTGTGGGGATCACTTTCCTTTCGTTCATCGTGTGGCTCCACCACTTCTTTACGATGGGCGCCGGAGCAAATGTCAATGCGTTCTTTGGAATCATGACGATGATCATTGCAATTCCGACCGGCGTTAAAGTCTTCAACTGGCTCTTTACCATGTTTCGAGGTAGGATCCAGTTTAAAACTCCGATGTATTGGTGTGTAGGGTTCATTGCCACTTTCACTATTGGGGGAATGACCGGCGTCCTCATGTCGATACCTGCTGCCGACTTTCAGATTCATAACAGTTTGTTCCTGATCGCCCACTTCCACAATGTCATTATCGGAGGGGTTGTCTTTGGATTTATGGCCGGCTATTCCTACTGGTTTCCAAAGTTCATGGGCTTTACCCTAAATGAAAAGTGGGGCAAGTATGCCTTTTGGTTTTGGCAGATAGGTTTTCTAGTGGCATTTATGCCGCTGTATCTTCTTGGCTTTATGGGAGTGACGCGCCGGCTGAACTATTACAATGTGCCTGAATGGCAGCCAATGTTCATTGTTGCAGCCTTCGGAGCTCTTTTAATCTTGACCGGAGTGTGCTTTCAAGTATGGCAGTTCATTGTCAGCTACAGAGATCGGGAGAAGAACCGCGATAAGACAGGAGATCCTTGGAATGGAAGGACGCTCGAATGGGCGACCTCTTCTCCGCCTCCTTTTTATAACTTCGCTATCGAGCCTGAAGTCCATGACCGCGATGCGTTTTGGCACATGAAGCATGCCAAGGGCGGATGGAAGCTGAAAGGAAAGTTCCAAGAGTTCCATATGCCGAAAAACTCTTCGATGGGATTCTACATGGGGGTTTTAAGCTTCTTACTCGGATTTGGGCTGATCTGGTACATGTTTTGGCTGGCGGCGGTAAGTGCGATAGGGATTGTTGCCTGCATCATCATCCACCTGTCGGTAAAACATCCTGAATATACCGTGACTGTTGAGGAAATTGAGAAAATTGAAGGGAAGCTGCGCGTATGAACAAACCTAATGCCATTTCTCACGAAAGCCATCCAGACACCCACCACGACGCGTACTCTAAAACGGTCTTTGGGTTTTGGATCTATCTGCTGACAGACTTTGTCCTTTTTGGAACGCTGTTTGCAGCTTATGCGGTTTTGCGCAATAGCACGTTCGGAGGGCCTTCAGGAAGAGAACTGTTCGATCTCCACTCTGTGCTGGAGAGGACGCTTGTATTAATGACAAGCAGCTTGACAGTCGGATTGGCAGGAGCTTCTGCCCATCGGCGGAAAAAAACGGTGGCTATCGGTTTTTTTGCCGTGACATTCCTCTTAGGGCTCTTGTTCATGGGGATGCAGTTTCAGGAGTTCCAAAACCTGATATCAACCAACAATGGCTGGGCCAGAAGCGCATTTTTATCTGCATACTTTACGCTGCTTGGAACATTCGGCATCCATGTGGTCTTCGGCCTGCTGTGGATCTTAGTGCTAGTCATCCCGATCTTCTTCAATCATGAAATCGACGGTGTTGCTATCAGGCGGTTGACCTGCATGAGGATGTTTTGGCAGTTCTTAAATATCATTTGGATCTTTATTTTTACTTTTGTGTACCTGTTGGGAGGAAGAGGAGTATGATTGACCTGCATCATGGTTGGAACCTCAGCTACAAACCCCAATTTTTGGGATTTGTCATATCCCTGCTGTTGACATTTGCTGCTTATCGGATTGTTGTGCACCACCACCTCTCAGACGGAGAACTGATTCTGACCCTTTACGGACTGGCCGTTGCGCAAGCTGTCTTGCAGCTTGTCTTCAACTTGCACTTAGGAATGGAGTCGAAGCCGCACTGGAATACGATCACCTTCTTATTTACTGTACTCGTGATCATCATCATCATCGGCGGCTCTGTATGGATCATGAACAATCTCGATTATAACCTGATGCCAAAGATGTAACGTACCGGAGCAAAATGGAAAAAATTTCGATTCCTTCTTATTCATATACCGCCAAGTCGTATTGCTTGCTGGCAAAGCCTGGCATTATCCTTGGCAACGCCATCACCACAGCAGGCGGTTTTGCATTAGCGTCGAAAGGGCATATCGACTTCTTTCTCTTTTTGGCCACAATGATCGGTCTAAGCTGCGTGATCGGATCTGCGTGCGCCTTTAACAATTACATCGATCGGGAATCGGATGTCAAAATGTCCAGGACTAAGAACCGTCCTCTTGCAAGAGGGGACATTTCCGTAAAGAATGCCTTGATGTTTGCATTGGCCCTTGGCGCAATTGGCGTTGCAGTCCTTGGGATGTTCACTAATTTACGCACATTGAGCATCGCAATATTTGGGTTCTTGGCCTACGTCATTCTGTATAGTTTTTCCAAATACCGTTCGGTCCATGGGACTCTGATCGGCAGCATCGCTGGCGCTGTCCCTCCAGTGATCGGTTACTGCGCTGTCAGCAACAAGCTCGATGCTCCGGCGTGGATCCTTTTTGCAATCATCGTGATGTGGCAGATGCCCCATTTTTTTGCGATCGCGATTTACAGGATGGATGACTATGCGAAAGCAGGGATCCCCGTGCTTCCTGTGCAGAAAGGGATCGTTCGGACAAAAGTGCAAATGGTCCTCTACATCATCGGCTTCATCGCGGCCTCCAGCCTTTTACCGTTATTTGACTACACGGGGAATGGCTACTTTTTTATCGTACTGCTTTTGGGAGCTGCATGGCTATTGCTTGCCCTGCAAGGTTTTAAAAGCGCCAATGATGTCCGTTGGGCGCGCAAAATGTTTGTCTTTTCCTTAGTGATCGTTACAGCGCAATTCGCCTCGATCCCGTTCAGCATCGGCCATTAAAAATTGTTCTTTATTCTCGACTCCTGTATACAATGATACAATTTGTTTGAAGGAGTCGAGTTAATGAGACGCTTGGCTGTTTTTAGAGGCAAGTGCCTCTTTATCTTGCCGTTTGTCCTTGCCTCCCATTTTGTTTGCGCAGATGAAAGTTGGGATGATCTTTCCTTTCAAGATGAGCTGCTCATTTCTCAAAATGATGGGAAGTCTTCTCATGGCAATGAGAAATCCTCGTCCGAGGAACTTTTCTATAATCCCAAAGCTGCGCCGATCGTAAAGAAAGATTGGGATCTTTGGGCAAGGGGCGATCTGCTGATCTGGCAGGCTGCCGAAGATAATCTTCTGAATTGTTTTATCATCAGTTCGAACTTGAACACGCCCCATCGAGGGTTCAATCAGGTCGATCTCGAATGGGATCTCGGTTTTCGATTGCAGATTGGATACACGGCCCCTTATGACGGCTGGGACCTCAGTTTGGATTGGACCCGTTACACCACCGATGCCGATTCGACAGTCCACGCTAAAGGGAATAACCATATCCCATCTCCTGCTTGGGGAGCTTCTGCCATTAACCAGCCGATCCTCTTTTTGGAAAGATCGAAGGCGAAATGGCATCTTCATTTTAACCAGCTTGATCTCGAGTTGGGCCGAAGCTATTATGTCGGCAAGTATTTCACCTTGCGTCCCAATTTTGGGTTAAGGTCGGCGTGGATCGATCAAAAGCTTCATTTCGATTATATCAGTTCAACGCCTTCTCTTTCCGTTAAGGGAAATCTCCACAATCGGTTTTGGGGGATAGGACTTATGCTGGGAATGGGCGCAGATTGGCTCTTCAATAAACATTGGAGCCTCTTTGGCGAGACCGACTATGCCTTGTTATTCGGAGATTTCGACATTTCGCAAAGCGGCAAGCGCTCAAACGGGATCGGTTGGAATCAAAAAAAGGATTTTGACAGCGGGAAGGGTGTTTTGGACATTGCCGCGGGGATCAAATACCATTTTCTCTTCCATAAAGAGCGGCTCGGGCTTACTTTCCGCGCAGGGTACGAATACCATGTATATTTCAATCAAAACCAATATTTGATCTCTAATGGCAGCGATAATTTCGAGAACTTTACTGAGATCAAGGGAAACTTGGCCTTTCAAGGTGTGATGATTTCTGGACAATTTGATTTTTAGGATGAGACACATGCTCAAGCAACAATGCCAGATCGTAACAGTTTATCTGTCTGCAATTTTCCTTTTGGCGCCTTCGTTTCTATTGACTAGCGGTCCTACTGATTTGGCAGACTATCCGTCAGATGAATCCGATGATGCTTACATGGGGTTCGATGACTTGATTGCCTATGATGCAGAAGAATCCAGTGAACCAACAAAAGCCCGCAAGGCCGATCTAGACAAATTGGTATTTAATTCACCCAATAGGCCGATGGCTAAAAATGGCTGGAACCTATGGGTCCGCGGCGATGCCCTTTATTGGAGGGCCTCGGAAGACAACCTTTTCTATGCCTATTCCGGCAATGACATAGGCGGAAGCCGAAATAGAAAAGCCCTTATGGTTGACTTCGATTGGGAGTGGGGATTTCGTTTAGGCATGGGCTATACCATTCCAAGGGACAAGTGGGACTTATCCCTTTATTGGACCCGCTTTCATACCTCTTCCCATAGCAGCTTTTCAATCAACCCTCCTGAAGAATTTCTTTTTATCAATTGGTGGGAGATTAATCTTCTTGGCAATGTTGGGAACAGTACGTCTGCCAGCGGCCATTGGAAAGCGGACCTTGACCAGCTCGACCTTTCATTGGGCAGGGAATTTTTCGTAGGACGGCGCTTGACCGTCCGGCCGCATGCAGGAATCCGCTCTGCTTGGATCGATCAGCATTTGACCAGCACTTTTCAAACGACGACTGGATCTACAGTGACCAGAATGAAGAATGATTTCTGGGGGCTTGGATTTTTTGCAGGGTTGGACACGAGATGGATGCTCTCGAACAGCTGGCATATTTTTGCCAATGGCGACCTTGCTCTTTTATATGGCAACTTCGATATCTTAGAGAAAGGGAAGGTCAATGGCACACTTAATTTCTCATACGATGAGAGCTTTCATGCCGGGCGCGCAGTAGCCGATTTACAGGCGGGGCTTTGCTGGTCGCACAGCTTTTGCAAGGATCGCTATGCCCTGACATTCCGGGCAGGATATGAATACCATCTCTATCCGAACCAGAACCAGTTGCCCCTCGACGTGGGTAATAGCAGTTTTTTGACGACTTTAAATGCTGTTGATGGAGATTTGGCCTATCAAGGCTTGTTCTTAAGCGGACAATGGGATTTTTAAATGAGTAAACAAGTAAACAACTCCTGCCTAAAGGCAGGGAGCTTTATAGTCAGCACTTAGCTGCCACCTGCGTGCGGTTTACGGCGCACGTT
>JAFEGF010000128.1 GCA_018240225.1 Verrucomicrobiota bacterium | reverse complement strand
GAATTGTCCATCGCGATATCAAACCGGATAATGTTTTGCTCGACCTGAGCGATCCAGCAAAGATAATAGCTGCGATCTGCGACTTCAACATTGCTTGCACCTACGAAGAAAAGCACTTGCATGCGCGGGAAGCTTTTTCCCCTCTTTTCGTCGCTCCTGAGTACATTTCCCGCTACCTTCGAATAAAGGAAACAGG
Organism: Verrucomicrobiota bacterium; assembly: GCA_018240225.1. Lineage (GTDB taxonomy): Bacteria > Chlamydiota > Chlamydiia > Chlamydiales > Rhabdochlamydiaceae > Acherontichlamydia > Acherontichlamydia pituitae. Next base: position 6,925 of record JAFEGF010000128.1, on the reverse strand, counting down.
CATGCAAGGATTAGCGCCGAGCTTTTCTGATAAGCTGGATGTCTGGTCGATGGGAACAGTCTTCTATCTCTTATTTTTTCTGGAAAAACTTCCCTGGCACATTGAAATTTCAGGAGAAGAGGAACTGGTCAAGATCTATGAACTGATCTCCTCGTTGAAAGAGGACTGGATCCCACAAAAATTTAAATCCCACCCATTCTATCCCCTTATTAGCAATATGCTGCGGATCGATCCAGCCAAGCGGCTGAGCGCAAAAGACGCCTTGGCCGAATGCCAGCGGATCATTCAAATTTGAAATCTCGTGCAAAAAAAACGCCAGCTCTGATGAGCTGGCGCTAAGTGCAAACCATTGCACTAGGAGGATATCATTATACAGCTGAGCTGAGCTGTCCCAGAGCTTGGATCGAGGACATGGCTTGGCTGGTATCTTGTTGGAACTGCTGCTGCTCTGTTTGCATGGTCGATGTTTGCGCATTTGTGATAAAATCATCGTTTTTGCCCAATGCTTCCGCTTCCGCTGTTTCTTTAGCAGAGACTGCTTGTGCGGCGCCGCTTCCACCTTGGATAGCTGATTTAATCATATCGCCGATCATTCGGACTTGGTTTTCTTTAGACTGTATCCGATTCATGAGCGTAGTTTGTTCGCTGACTTTATTGTTAATTTGGTCGTCGACTTGGCCTTTGATCTCTTTGAGAGCATCATTAGGAGCAGCTTGAATAGCTTTTTCATCAAGATTAGGATCACGAGTCTTAGAGTTTAACTGACCTGACTGCATCTCTTTAATCCGATTATCTACATTAACATCTTCTGGAGTTTTGTCTGCAGCAATCTCTTTTAACTCGATATCTTGAGGTTCTACCATTTGTTTTTGCGCTTGGGATTGAATGCCTTTTAATGATGTCTCTTCATCGCGCAACGTATCCAATTGGGTATTCATGTCGCTTGTTGCGTAGTTTTGAGCGCCTATCGATCCAAGGTCTGTAAGTCCGGAAAGCAAAGACTGGCCCATTTGCGCCCAGTTTGCAAGAGCAGCTTTATTTCCTCTTTCGATCGTAGCCTCGCAGCTTGCCTTGTTATAATCGCGAGATGTCTGAGTGGCATCATTATAAGCCTCCGTCATATTTCCGCTGACTTGAAGGTTAGCTTCTGCCATTGAATAGAACGCACCTGTGACAAGACCGAGATTGCTTCCTGTGAGTTGTTGGCTTGAACTATATGTTGTCATTTTACTTCCTTATTTTTATTTTGTTTAAGTTTAAGCAATCATATCTTGCGCAAAAGCACCGAAGCCTTGGGCCGGCGCTGTCGCCAATGTATTGAGCATTTGAATGAAGTTCGAAATGATCTTCGAGTTCACATCAACGTTCGACTTGTTTCCTTCCGACTGAGTGTTCAAGAGGTACTGGTCGTTCTTGATCAGTTCTTGGTTATGAGCATATGCTTTCGTATAGACGGCCGATTTCCCATTGGGAACCGCTTCACCGATCTCGGCAGAACCTGCTCCCATTCCAGAAACGTATTTAACCGCCTCTATTGTTTTGAAAAGTTTGCTGTTTGGAGTGGAAGCGCCAACTGGCTTTTCCATCAGGGCAAACAGTGTTCCAGCTGTAACAACTAGGTCGACAAAGATCGTGACAGAATAGACGATCGCTTCAACTTTTGCCTTTTGCGAAGGGTCGTTGAATGTAACTGTGTTTAAAATATTCGTTGTTAAATGGGAAGTCGACCAGCCGCGCGCCATTCCGTAGGAGAGGTTCGTAAGATAAGTCGGGATATAGCGGAACGGGTTGATCGTCTGCAGAGCCCCGCCGATGGCTGAAAAGACCTTGCCGATCTTTGCCATCACAGTTTTTGCTTCTTCTTCCGTTTTTTCAATGACGGAAGCTGCAGCTTCCGGAGCGCTTTCAAATGCAGCACCCAATTGGCCGCTTGCGACTGCTGTGATCGCAACAATTGCCGTCGCAATCCCGGAACCGATCGCTTCCGCTTTCTGTTTGCTCATATTCGGATCTAATTTCATAAGATCTTTTGCAATGGAGCTTCCGATCTGAGAGGAATGCGCCGACATAATGGCAACAGTTATGACCATAACTGCAAGGCCAATCCTGCCGGTCGCCAGAGCGGCGATCAATATGCAAGCTTCAACGATTTTAAAAAACGGCTTCTCAATTTTTTGCCATAATTTTTCCCAAAACCCTTCGTGCAAGAGGTGGTTGAGCGCTTTTGCAGCTGCCTTTGATGCTGCTTCCAGATTGGCTGCCTCACCTTGCTGCATTGAAATATTGCCTTGGCTGAATGATGACATCGTCGTGCCTGCAGTCGTCATCGCTGCAGCCGTAGCTCCGGCATTTTGCGATAGCGCTTGCATTAACGAGCCTTCCGATACTTGAGGGCTTGAAGAGGATGCCGAAGCTGCTGGGATCGGATTTGCCGCTGCTGCATCTTCAGGTGCTGCTGCAAACACAGCCTCATGGGTTGTCGTTTCATCTGGTTTTGGCGCAAGGCTTGCTGCATGCGGGCTTTCAATCACTTTTTGAAAGGAAGGATTTACTGAAGCTTGGCTCTTTTCATCTGTCTCTGGAAGTTTTGTCATTGCCTCTTCAGGAGCCTTTTCATCAAGGCCGCTCAAATGCTGGAACAACTGATCCAATACAGTAGAAAAATCTCCACCGCTTTTTTCAATGAGTTCTGAAATATGCGAGCTTAACGTTTCCATGCTTGCATCGATTCCGCTTGCGTCAATCGCGTCAATGGCATGGTTGAGCAGATCGCTGAACGCCTGATCATCGACAGAAAGTTCTTCTGGAGCAACATGGCTCGAAGATGTTTGTTCCGGCTTAGATTGCTCTTCGGCATGGCTCAAAGGATGGCTTCCTTCAGGATGTTCGGATGCTTCAGGAAGACGAACTTCAACAGGTGCGCTTTTATTTTCCGGATCTTCTTTCTGAACAGGTTCTCTGTCAGAGCTGCGTTCTAAAGCAGGCTTTTGCAGGCTCTGACCGGAAGCTTTGTCCTGGCCATCAGAATGTCCTTCGGCCTTCTTTGAAGAAGGATCTAATGGCTGAATGGCAACTGCCTTTACAGCCTCGGAGAACTTGCTCGAATCAATTGATAAATGTGACATGTGATGATCTCTATTTATTATTAAATTATGCTTGTTGAAGCAACTGAACTAAAAACGATGTAAACTGAATTGCTTGCTCCCCATCCTGGGAAGTTTGTCTCAGTTCGCTAAACAGGTTCTGAATCCCTTGCGTCGACTCTTGAGAGACCAATTGGAACTGCTGAGTTCCCATGTTGGTCTGTTGATTGAGCTGCTGGAACTGGGAGTTGACATTGTTTTCTTCATCCTGCGCTTGTTGGCTGGTCGCGGTATAATATTTACCGTTGATCGTGCAGCCCCCTTGATGCGTTGTTACTCCCTTACCTGAGGTATAGGGCGTCCCTTTCCCGTTATTTGTGCCGACATAGCCGCCTTTCGTATAAAAAGTGCCTGATGCAAGCTTTTGCATTTGGCCTTGATATGAGTTTGCAATCTTGGTCTGGGAATCGGAATAACTAATCTCCGCATCGGAAGATAGCGAACCTTGGACTGCATAGTTGGATGCGCTTTGCATTTGGGTCTGCATTTGCTCGGCAGCGGCTTCTATCGCTTCAGCAATAATGTTCAAATTGCTTGTCCAATTGCTGTTAGGGTTAAATGATGTTGACATATCGTCACCTAATTAATTTTATTAACTGTTATTGAACGTTTTCGTTTTGGATCTCTGCCATCGCCAACGTATTTTGGCTCTTCATCTGCTGTTCTAAGCCGGCAAAAAACTGCTCTGCTTCTTTAGTACCGGTGTTCATCTGCTGGTTAAGTTGAGCAGAGTTTCCACTGACTTGGCTTAATGAAGACGCTAGATCGCTATTGAGATTATTGACCCAAATTGCTTCAGATCCTGTAGGGTCTTTCTCATAATTTTGATAGTTGGTCATGATTTCGTTAGCGACATATGCACCCGTCGTAACCCCTTCTCCTCCTGGAGCCTCGAGCAAGTTGATCATCCCATTGATCGAATCGAGCATCGAGTTGGCCATTTCTGGAGAGCACATTCCATAGAACTGGGTGCCTGGCTCTGAAACCTCCTGGAAGTCTTTTTGCAAGGCAAGCAAGCTGTACCAAACCGTTGAGCCTGCTTGAATTTCAGAACTACTAAGGTTGCCGTTGTATCCAGCAGCATCTCCTTCCAAGGTCTGAATATTTGATTGAATCGAGTTCAGCATGTTGCCAATCGAGCTATTTTCATTCATTTCAGTAGATGGAATACCGACATCTTGGATCATAGAACACTCGCCAGCTTGACCAAGGACAAGCATCGCATATTGGCAGGCGATCATCGGGTTCAAGCTATCCATAACTTGGATCTCATTCTGGAGCTTTGCTTCAGCTGCGGCCAATGTATTGTTCTTCATCGTTTGCCATGAATCGTTTGCCTGGACGATCTGGTTTTGGTTATCGATAACGCTAGTTGGAATTAGCGAAGGATTTGTTGTCATATTTATTACTCTTGTGAATTAAATTAATAATAATCCTATTTTAATAATATCTTAATACAATTAAAATGTAAATAATTCTTTAAAATTAGCGCTGAAATTATAAGCATATCCATCTAACACTAAGGAAAATAAAAAAATTTATAAAATTAGAATTCGACCAAGATTTTTAACGGATTCTTATTCGATTCTTAACGGAAGATGGAATTGATTAAACTAGAATGAAATACATCGAGAGAAGAACATAGAAAACCAGACGCTGAAATATATGTGATTTAAAGGGTTATGATCGAATAAAGGAAGTCGGTAATCCAAACTTGCTAAAGCGTTGTTTTCTTCGATGAATGGCCATGGGTCCGCCGGGAAAAGCAGGATAGTAGGATAGGCGGGATGAAAAATATCATCCTGAACATCCTGATATCCTGTTACTTATGTTCTTCTATAAGCACAGAATACATCCAACTAATTGCTAGTTAGCAATTTAAGAACGCATCCATTGAGATTTCTTCGATTTTTTGACGGGCGCTCCGCCTTTTTTCTCTCCGCCGCCTTCTTTGGGGGCTGGCGTAGAAGGTGCAGGTCCTGCTGCTTTACGGGCGCCGGGATCGATGGCGCTGACCGACTTGGCAAGGTTTTGTCCGGCGGAGAGCATTTTTTGCCGCGCTTCTTGGATCGAGCTCCATTGCTCTGGAGAGAAATTGCTTGGGTTTTCCGCGTAATTTGCAAGCTGCTCTTCGCTCATACCTGTCTTCTCGCAGATCTTCTTGGTCTCTTGCATCATCTGCGTGTACATTTCGCTCATCATCATCAGAGCCTCTTTCTTCTCTTCTTGAGACCCTTTCTGCAATTGGACATTGAGGTGATCGAAAAAGGCAAGCGACTGCTTGAACACCTCTTCTAAATTGATCGGCTGCCCCTCCGCTCCTTGAGCAAAGAGATTCATCAGACGATTGAACTCATCTTTAAGCATGGGTCACCTCAAATAAATAAGGGTAGAGAGGGCGCAAAAAACGGATACAGCCCATAGCCTTATTATATCGATTAGGTAATTAATTAATATTTAAATTAATTAGTTAATTAAAATTTTAAACTAAAAAACCAAGTTAAAATAATAAATTAACAATTATAAATTGCTCACTATAAATGTCTTGCAACGAATAAAAGCGGAGCAGAAATTTTGAATTGCAATTAACCTCATAAATGTTTAAACATTTGTAAGAGCGCCTCTTTTTTGCCCTTACGGATCCTGAAGGAAAAATCAATGCTGGAACAGCTGCTGCAAAAACTGATCGATGAGATGGAACTTGGCGAAATGCCGACGAAAGACGACCAAGGCGCCTATCTACTCAAACTCTCCTCTGAGATGCAAGTCAGTCTGAAAGAGCTCGAGCCTGGCATTTTTTTCCACGCCCCTCTAGGACCTCTGCAGATACCGAAGAGGGAGGAGCTTTTGATCTACTTGATGAAGGCGAACTTTTTAGGACAGGGGACGGGCGGAAGCTCCTTCGGTCTTGATGAAAATGAGAAATTCTTGACACTCTCTTTAGTTTTGCCGTATGACATGAACTATAAAAGTTTTAAAGACTCGCTTGAAGACTTCACAAATTATGTCGACTACTGGAGAGAAGAGTTGGTCCGATTTAAAAAGGCTTCTGAAGAAAGTGTATTTGGTTAATCGATGGCTGGATATTTAATTGCTGAAGAGGGACCGCTTGCAGGTCTGATCGTCCGGTTTGAACAGGGCGATGAATGGGTGATGGGACGGGACCCTGAAGAGGTCTCCATCGTGCTCGAAGACCCCATGGTCTCGCGCAAGCATGTGATCTGCCACCTGACTGCAGAAGGGTATGTCCTCGAAAACTTAAGCTCTGTCAATCCTGCAACGCAGAACGGTAAAGTGATCACGGAAGCCGTCCTTTTGCGCGAAGGGGATATTTTGCAGATCGGGAGCACCTTCTTCCGTTTTTCCGAAGTAGAGCCTGCTGCTGCTCCAGAAGTTTTTGAAGAGGAAGCTGCAGAGCAAGCCGAAGCTCCCCTTGAAGAAACTCAGGAACTCTCTTCGGTCAGCTTTGAAGCTGGCGGCGATGCGAGATGGCTCTTGAAGGTGATCTCAGGGCCCAATGCCGGAGCTGAGTTCGGCATGCTCCGTTCTTCCGCCTATATTTTGGGTAAAGACCCCAACCTCTGCGACATCGTCTTCCAGGATTTGAGCGTTTCAAGACAGCATGCGCGCATTAGCATCGATGATGACAATCAAGTCTTTATCGAAGACCTCGGGAGCCGCAACGGCGTCTTGATCAATGGAGAACTGATCAGCGAAAGAAAGAAACTGGCCTCTCAAGATTTAGTTGCCCTCGGCACGACCTCTTTCCTTCTGATCGACCG
>JAFEGF010000127.1 GCA_018240225.1 Verrucomicrobiota bacterium | reverse complement strand
GAAAAAGGGGATTTGATCAGCGTTCCTGAAAACTATCCCCACTGGTTTGACATGGGTACAGACCCTTTTTTTACTGCGATCCGTTTTTTCACAAGGACAGATGGTTGGATCGCCTACTTTACCGGCGATCCGATTGCTCAAAGGTTATACACAACCAACATGAAAAATCGGTTTTTGGCAGCGTCGGGCAGCCAATGACTTTGAGCCCGTCTGCATCGCCCAACTTATTCAAGTTGAGCTGTTTCGACGCCGGCTTCGCCTGGCCCAAATTCAAGGCGCCTCCTTGCCAAATTCCCGATTTTTCATGTTGGTTGTGTATACTTGAGAAAAACTAGCAGCGGAAAAGTGCGGGCAGTTTTCTGGAGTTTGCATTCCGTCTCTAGCAATGAGGAATGTCTGCATGCCAGCTTGCTTTGCAGCGTCCAATTCTTCGATCGAATCTGATAGGAAGAGGATCCTTTCGGGGGCAATTGCCAACTGCTCGGCGATGCGGACGTAGGATAGGCTTTCTTTTTTTCCTCCAATGCAGGTGTCGAAGTGTCCTGAGAAAAGGGGCGTCATATCTCCGAAAGAAGTATGGCCAAAAAGTAGCTTTTGCGCTTGCACGGAGCCAGATGAATAGACGTAAAGAGAAAGCCCTTGACTTTTCCATTGCTCCAATTGCTCAAAAGCATCGTCATAGACGTGCGATAGAAAAGCGCCTTGCTCGTATCCCTCTTTCCACATCATCCCTTGCAGAGATTTTAGAGGGGTGATTTTTTTGTCCTGCTCCATCCAAGAAAGGAGGACTTGCGCTGCTTGGTCGAGATCGGACTCTTCAGATTGAAGAACTTCTTGAACAATCTGTAAAACGGCAGGTTCTTCGGAATGGGAAAAGAGGTAGTCCTTAACATGCTTCTTAGCATAAGGAAAGAGGGTGTCATGGACGAATGAGATCGATGTAGTCGTCCCTTCGATGTCGGTCAGAATCACCTCGATCGGTTCAGAGGCGCATACTGCAAGGGCCCAGAAACAGAAAAGGTATTTCCACATTTTAAAACCTATCGTTGTACTTGCGAAAGAAACGATGCGCGGTCCAAGCTTCCTGCATCTAAGATGAAGGTGGAGACGAGCTCCGCTGGAGTGACATCAAAAGCTGGGTTGAAGACTGGCGCTTCTTTGGGGCTCCAGATCACGCTGCCAAAGCTGCCTGCTGCGCCGCGCACTTCATCGGGCTTGCGCTGTTCGATCACGATAGCTTCTCCATTAGGACAAGCTGGATCGATCGTTGTGTAGGGTGCAACGACATGAAATGGGATCTGGTGATGGTGTGCCAGGACGGCGAGGGAATAGGTGCCGATCTTGTTCGCAAAGTCGCCATTGGCAGCGATCCGGTCTGCGCCGACGAGGACCCGGTCGATCTTCCCTTCGCGCATTAGCGTTGCCGCCATGCTATCGCAGATCAATGTGTAAGGGATGCCGCTTCGCTCCAGTTCCCAAGCAGTCAGCCGTCCTCCTTGAAGAAGGGGGCGGGTCTCGCAAGCATAGACATGGATGTTTTTACCTTGAGCATGGGCTGTTTTGATCACGCCAAGCGCAGTGCCAAGGCCCGCTGTCGCTAAACTGCCTGTATTGCAGATCGTCAGGATCCGCTCGCCAGGTTCGATCAAAGCGGCGCCTGCCTTTCCCATCCTCTCGCAAAGGGCGACGTCTTCCTGAAAAATTTCTGCCGCAGTTTCAATGACTGCTTGTCTAAAGTCGGAGCGTTGCTGCATGATTCTCAAGATCCGGTCGATGTAAATTGCTAAGTTGACAGCTGTCGGACGGGAATTTTTAAGCTGGACTGCTGCATCTTGGATGGTGTCGAAAGACGCTCCCCGCTCTGCCAATTGGGAAAGGGATAACGCTGCGGATATCCCGATCAGAGGAGCTCCGCGCACTTTCAAAGCCCGGATGATCTCGACCATCTGCTCTGTCGTTTCGACATCGATCCATTCTTCCTCTGCTGGGAGTTTTTGCTGGTCAAGGATGCTCAAATTGCCCTGGTTGTAGCGGACTGCTACGCTGTCGATCTGGATCGGAGCTGCTTGCAAGACTGAGCAAAAAACAGTGATTAATAGAATCAGGCGCATCTTATCTACCTCGTATTGCCGTACGGAATTTTATTTCGCTTTCAAAGAGATACTCATAGGCCTCTATCCGTATCTTGATTTCTTCCATATCCTTGCCCCATGTGTAAAACCCATGGCCGCGGATAAGAAAGCCGCTGACTTCAGGATGTTCTTTCAAATAAGCGGCTACTTCTGTTGCCATGGCAGCGATGTTCTGATTGTTGTCAAAGATCGGGATCTTCACTTGGCTTTCATGGGTCTTGATCCCAGGAAGGGCTTTGTGGATCTCATAGCCTTCTGTTACCAGTGTTCTATCGGGATAGACGATGCGGGTCAATACAGTTCCATTCAACGAGTGGGTATGGACAACGGCCTGGGCATCCGGGAATGCGATGTATACTGCAGAATGCAGCAGAGTCTCCGCACTCGGTCTATTTACGCTGCGCGAGGAAGGATTTCCGTTCAAATCCACAATGATCACATCATCTGCCGTCAGTTTTCCTTTATGTTTTCCTGAAACGGTCACAGCGATCGAACGGTCATCAAGCCGTCTTGAAAAATTTCCCGAGGTTGCAGGACAAAGGCCCCGTTCATTCAAGAAAACGCCGACGTCAACGATCTCTTTGGCAGCTTGATCCATCTCAAGGGCTGCAAGCTCTAAAATAGGGAGAAGCACAGAAAAACCGATCAGCAAAAAGCGCATAAGGACTCCTTGATAAAGCCGGTAATGCTAGCGATTAAAAAATCTTTGGTCAAGCAAAGTTAATGATAAAATATGCGGCTAGCAAAAACGGCTACTGAAAGAAAAACGAAAGCGCCGCTTAAGGGGATAGCGGCGCTAGAGTGAATCAGACCAACTTAGAAATCAAAACGAGCTGACAAGGTAAACCCTTGAAGCCCTAAGTCTCCATCTTCAACAAGATAGGTTCCTGCACCAAGATCCGGATTTTGATAGCCGATGAACTTGCGCAGTTCATTTTGATTGAACCATTCTACGAAGTCCCACCCTGCAGAGAGTGAGAAATGGTACCTGTCTTGATGGAAAAAAGTTTCCCATGTAAAACCTGCTCCAACTTCAAGATTGGTGCGTAGGCGATGGTTATCTTCTTTTTCATGGTACAGACGTGTGTAGTTAGTCGGATTGGATGGATCAAATCCTTTAACTGTATGGGAAAGATCAAAGTCTCCGTAGAGTAATGATCCTGAGCCATTGGCGTACATCGACCAATTCTTATTGAAGAAGAATTGGAGGTTGATCCCAGTTCTTAAGCCAATGCCCCAAAAGTCGTTCTTCCCGTGGAAGTGCGTTGCTCTTGATGAGCTATAGTCCAATCCTTTAAAGCTGTTGTTAAAGTGTTGGTCGATCCATGCTGTGCGGAGTCCAAAATGAGGCCGCAAAGAGATCGCTTTACTCACAAAATATTTTCTTCCAAGGTTCACATCAAGGACGTTGTAATGCAAGTGCCAATGGCCGGAAGCGGATTCAGCTGAACGTTGAAAGTTGTTCGTCAGCGCAAGCTGCACAGGAAACCAAAGAGGAACGAGAACATCGACCCCAGGTTGATGGTTGTGCGCATGGTCTGAGGCAGAAGCATGGAGCCATGTCCAGCATGCATAGACATCCCATTCATCATAATTCGTTGTCCATCCAGCTCCAAGGCGGAAGCCTGGTTCATACTCAAAATCGACATCTTCCAGTCTTCCGTTTTGCACGAAGTTCGGGGTGACATTATTAAGACTTTTAAACTTGTATGCGTACTCAAGTCCATCTTCATCAGGTTTCCAGTAGATGAAGTCTGCGTTAAAGTAGAAGCCAGGGCCATTTAGAAAACCGGGAGTTTTTCCAACGTATGTTCCTTGGACCGTTTTTGTGCGCAATGAGTCGATTTGTCCTTGAATGCTGTCAGAGCTCCCCGTAGCATCGCTAAGAGCTGGCACTGTGCTAAGGAGCATTCCCAATGTGATTGGGAGCAGTGTTTTTTTGTCGTTCATTTTCATTTTCCTTCCTCATGCAATTGTTAATTAATTCTAAACTTTTCTGTTAAAAATCGAGGCCTGCAGACACAGCCAGCCCTTGTAATGTCAGATCGCCTTTTCGGGCCTCAGGAATCATAGATACAACGCCTCCAGGGAAAGCTGCATCGTTGATTTCATTCTGAGAGAACCAGATCGACATGTCATATGTGACAGCCAAAGTCAACTCAGCTTTATTATTGAAGAGCGGTATATGACCTTTTAGCCCGCCTCTGAACTCTAAATTACTGCGCAAATGGCTAGGTTTATTTTTGGCTTGAATGGCAAGGACACTTTTGAATGGAGGCGATGTGTTGGGAAGACCGAGGTAAGCATTGGTCTTAGTTTCAAACTGGCCATATAGAAGGCTTCCTGACGCTTGGCCGAAGATGCTGAAGTACTTAGTGAAATAAAAGTCGAGGTCTGTACCGAGCCTGAGTCCTCCGGCATGGTAATCATTTTTGCTTTTGACCAATGCAGAAAGCAACGTCCCAAAGAATGGAAAAATGTCATAGTGGGCTTGTACTTTTTGATCGATCCAAGCGCCTCTTGGCCCGAAAAATGGTCGTACGGCCAGAGCTTTACTTAAGAAGAAAGGGCGGCTGAACTCAAAATCAAGGACATTGTAATGCAATTTCCAATGCGCTTTATCGATTTTTTGGACAAATCGCGTGCCGCCGACTGTGGAAGCATTATTACCGATTTGAACATAGGGAACTGCAAGTAGGTCGTCAGGCGAGTGCGGTTCTATAGAGTGGCCGTGGTCGGAACCGTAAAAGCGGGTCCACTCGGCATTTAGATTCCAGCTATCATGAGGGAGACGATATCCAAGGCCGATGCGAAAACCTGGCTGCCAATCAATACTTAGCTGTTTGACATGCGATTTTGCCGGAGCGACTTCTGCGGAAGCTGATTTTTGGACTACGGCATATTCCAGACCATCCTCTTCTGCAAACCAGTAGAGAAAATCTCCCGAGACATTAAGACGGGCCCTTGCAATATTTGGTCTTGAAGAGGGGTTGACAGTGCCGACAGTTCCTTGAACGTTTTTTTGCGTCAAAGCGTTAACTTGGCCGTTGACGGATGTATCGGGAGTTTGGCTTGCGCTGCTCGCATCTGCAAAACAAGCTTCTGTTGCAAATGCTAATCCGATGACAAGTGTTGATGTGGAGATAAATTTGCTTTTCATCATCATTCCTGTTGTTTCAAATTCTTTTTCATAAGTTCTCACAATATTAAATTTGATTTTTTTTGGAAATTTTTTTTTGCTTTACAGAGATCTTTTGTTCTTGTTCGAATGGCTTTGTTCTGAATTAGTTGTTTGAAAATTCTCATTTTTGTACAATGCCAGCCATATCCAGCCATTTTGGCGGGGTGCTTATGAACCATCACTATGAATCAGCTTTTTCCGGCTCAGGTTCAGCACTGGCCCTTTCGGGGCGAGTGGTGGTGGTCGCATGCGCAAGCATGTAAACTAACCAGCACTTCTTGCCCGCCAAGCCTTTTTTCTTAAATTTCCAAAGTGTCAGAGATCAAAAGCCTAGAACGGATGAGGGGTGCCAACCGTAATAGGACCGTTATGACGATACAACAGCAATCATTGCCAGTAACAAAACCGAAGCAATCAAGCCTTCTCACAACCGGGTTAGCCCTTTTCTCTATGTTCTTTGGAGCGGGAAATCTAATTTTCCCTCTCATGATCGGGCAATCGGTGGGATGCAACGCCTGGTATGCCATTTCAGGGCTTGCGGTCACAGCTGTTGTCGTCCCATTTTTAGGACTGGCGGCGATGGTCCTTTTCCAAGGCGACTATTCCCGTTTTTTTGGACGGATCGGAAAAGTCCCAGGGTTGATGCTTCTTTTAATGCTCCAATTGATTTTAGGGCCTTTTGGCGTTATCCCTCGATTAATCACCCTGATGCATGCGATGGCAAGTCCATACCTGTTCGATATGTCCTTGCTCTCATTTAGTGTTTTAAGCGGGGCCGTCTTGTTTGCTTTTAGTTTTAAGAGGGATTGGCTCATCAACTTTTTAGGAGCGATCTTAACGCCGGTGCTTTTAGTCGCTTTGGCCGCTTTGATGTTCTTCGGTCTGCTGGACGGATCTTCAGCTCCAGCTGTCGAAGCTTTGCCCTCAGCAAGCTTCTTTGAGGGGCTATTGGGCGGATACAACACGATGGACTTGATCGCTGCATTTTTATTTGCGACGGTCATCCTTCCCCATTTTCAGAAGGAAGCTGTCCAAGGAAATCCTGAAGAAGGCCGTAAATCAATTTTGAAAAAGATAGGGCTCTCCAGCTTGATCGCAGCGGCTTTATTGCTGCTGACCTATGTCGGGCTATGCTTGATTGCAGCCCGCCACGCTCCAGCTGCCAGCGCCAGCTTCGCTCCTGAACAGCTCTTGAATATCATTGCCGTTAAACTTTTGGGCCCGGCAGGAGGATGCATTGCAGCGATTGCTGTCATGACAGCATGCCTGACGACAGCAATGACGCTCGCTTCGATCTTTGCCGATTATTTGCGCAAAGACATCTGCAAGGACAAGATCAATCCGACATGGGCACTGGTTGCGACCCTGGCCGTAACAACACTCTTTGCAAACCTGGGCTTTAGCGGGATTGCCGCATTTTTGGGCCCCATTTTGCAAGTAGTCTACCCTGGCCTGATCTTGCTGACGGTCTTGAACCTTTTCCATGCCCTCTACGGGTATCGGATGGTCAAGCTGCCGGTCTTTCTGGCATTTGGTTTCTCAGGGATGATCGATTTTATCCCCAATTTGATCTAAATCAGAAAAATGCCCAGTTTAATATCTGGGCATTAAATAATTAATTTTATAGTAGTTTATTTTTTTTGATAGTTTGATTTTATGCTTATTTCATGGTATAATTAACCATGGTTAATTAATTTTTGGGGAAATTATGGCGGCTCATACTGTGCAAGAAAAAAGTCAACAATTAGTCGCTGAAGCGATGCGCCACTACGTCGATTTGCAAGCGGATATTCCTACACAATCTCGGTTCGAAGTGATAGCGAATGCG
>JAFEGF010000126.1 GCA_018240225.1 Verrucomicrobiota bacterium | reverse complement strand
CGGCCATTGTTCCCGCCTGCCGTAGCAAGCGAACGGAGGACCTGCTGGAGATTAAACCAAACGTTCAGTTCGTACCCAACGCTGATATTCACTCCCCAATGACGGTACACCCTTCCCCAAGAAGGCCCTAGGATAATCTGCAATGTCGATGCCACACGGTGGTCATGGTATTTAGGCCCTGCTACCAAATTGGATCCTGAGGTGTCGTGCAAATGGTTGTCGTAGGTTCCATAGAGAAGGGCGCCTCGAGCCTGGACAAGCATGCTGACGCCACTGCCGAAGAACCAATCGCCCAAGATCCCGACTTGCAGGCCGCCTCCTTGAAACTGCCATTTTTGATGGATATGGCCGGGTGGATTAGAATCCTTGTAATAGATGTTCCAATCCTGCTCGATCCAAGCGCCGATCAATCCTGAATGGAACCGGCAAAGGATTTGATTGGAGAATTGAAACCGTTTGGCAAGGATGAGTTCGCCTAATTGGTAGCTTAAGGTAATCCGGCTATGGGCGCTTTCGATGGGAGCGTTATTCGCCTGAGTATAGGTGCCCTGTAGAAAATTCGAACCGCTTGCATGGGCAGAGTCTTCGCCTGTCGGCTTGATCCAAGTATACTGTCCTTCCAGCGTCCAATAATCGGGAGAAAAAACAAAGCCGGCCGCAACTCTTAATCCGGAAGCCCAGTCAAAGCCTACTTCCTTTAATTTCCCTGTCGCTCCAGTAAATCCGGAAGACTGTGCGTTAGTGAGGACGTAATCCAATTCCCCCTCTTCCGCTTTCCAAAACAAGTATTCCCCTCTCGCATACCATCCATGCTTATCGACACGGGGGCGGTACCGGTAAAGCCGAGCGTTAGATGCGGACTTGACGGAGTCGCTTTGGGAGATTTCCTGCTGTCCTTGGTTTTCAGCAAGCATCGGATCTTCTGTTCCATAGAACCCATATTCTTCGCTAATCTCGTCATCCTCCCAAACGAGCAACTCTCCGTCTTCCGAAATATAAGGATCATCTTCAGAATGGCTTTCACTCCACCCTAATTGGAACACGGTCATCAAAAAAAATGGTAACGCGAACAGTAGTCCTTTCATTTGGCACCCTTTTTAAAAGCTTATTTCAAACCGTCCTGTGAACCCTTGTAAAGAAAGAGGAGCATTAGGATGGACAGACGGCCGCGGAGCATAGGATACGCCGCTGGTGTCGCCATGCAGCTGTTCATGGAGGTTAAACCACATTGTTAGTTCATAGCCGGCAAAAAAATTGATTCCCCATCGAGAGAACATTTTGCCCCATGATGGCCCCAACGCCAACTGCAACATTGTTGCGATACGATTTTCACTGAGACGGACATTTTCAATGACTTGGGGATTCGGCGGGAATTTTTCTGTGAACGTGCGGTTCCGATAATGCCCATAGAGCAATCCCCCTTTAATCCAACCGAATAGGCTGATCCCTTTTCCGATAAACCAGTCGTAATCCCAACCGACTTGAAGCCCTCCCCCTTGAAAGCCCCATTTCATTTGAATCTCAACTGAGGAGCCTTGAGGAGGAGTTCCGTTGTACCGGATATTGAAATGCTGATGGATCCAAGCCCCTGTCAAGCCGGTATAAAAACGGGCAAGCAAACGAGAAGAAATGCGCCATCGTTTTCCAAGGATGAGATCGGCTGTCTTATAAGACAGGGAAATGCGGCTGGAAGCTGATGTAGGGGTATTGAATGTCTCTTGATTCCAAACACCTCGAATCGCATTGTTGCCGCTAGCTTTTGCATGGGCCGATCCATCGGGATCGATCTGGGTGTACTGCGCCTCCAAGTCCCAGAAATCTGGGGTCAGCACGGCACCTGCAGCAACTCGAAAACCTGGCTGCCAATCGAATACCGTCGGCTTGAGATTGCCGACCGCTCCAACAGAAATATTGGGAATTTGCGGCGGGAAGTGGGTAATGACGTACTCTGTTTCAGGCTCGCTTGCCTTCCAATAGAGGAAATCTCCTCTTGCGTACACATCATGCTTTGTTAATGAGGGACGGTACTCAAAGACCTTATTGTCAGGGGCTTTTTTAACGGCCGGCTGAACTTGGGCTGGGGGGCCGGCCTCTGCTACAGATGGGTCCGATCCGATGCTGTCGACTAAATGCAGCTCATAACTATCTGGTTCTTGGCCAGTTAAGGTTGCAAGGGTCCCTTTTTTCCCGTCCTTATAATAATAATGGCCGTCGAGTTTCTCACTTAAGCTTAAGTCCTCTTCTCCCCATAGGGAAGAACCACTGAAAACGATGCCTAGAACAGCGATGAAAAATACGCTTTTCAGCATGAAAAACCTTTCGGGGATAAATTTAAGGATTTATTGATAGCAAAGAAAAAATTAATCCACAACTAGTTGCTTATTGTAAAAGCTATTGAAGAAGAATTCATTCCCGTGCTAATTGAAGAAATTAGTCAACAAAGGGCAGGCGTGGGTTCCAAGAAAACAAAAGAATTTGAAACGGAACAGCAGGTTTCCTGCATTATTTTAGCAGGAGGCCAAGGGACCCGTTTGTTTCCTCTCACCCAGTCGCGCTGCAAACCTGCCGTCTCCTTCGGAGGCCGCTATCGGCTGATCGATATCCCCCTTTCCCACGCTCTCAATGCCCGGATCCAAAGCGTCTATGTGATTTCCCAATACTTAGCATCAGGTCTTCACCAACATATCCTCGAAACCTACCAGCTTGACCTGTTCCGAGACTCCAGAATCTTCCTGCTCAGTCCGGAAGAAACCCTCCATCGCAAGGTCTGGTATAAGGGAACGGCCGATGCAATCCGTCAGAACTTGGAACATTTTAAAAACTCTTCAGTCGATTATTTCCTCATCCTCTCCGGCGACCAGCTCTATAATATGGACCTGCATGAAATGCTGCTCTTTGCCCAAAAAAGCGATGCCGATCTTGTCGTCGCCTCTCTTCCTGTCGAAGAAGCCGAGGCCAAAAGGATGGGGCTGCTGAACATCAATGCAAAGAACGAAATCCTTGAATTCGTCGAGAAGCCGACTGATCCGAACGTTCTCAAGAGATTCGCTGTAGAACAGGGCTTCTTAAAAAACCATCCGCATAAAAATTTGCAAGCTCAGCATTATCTAGGATCGATGGGGATCTACGTATTCAAGCGAGAGGCTTTATTTTCCCTTTTAAAAACTCCAGGCGATGACTTTGGCAAGGACTTGATCCCTTTGAAAGTCAAGGAAGGCAAAGCATCCGCCTACGTTTATACGGGATATTGGGAAGATATCGGAACAGTCGGCTCCTACTTCAAGGCGAACTTAGCCTTGACTTCCCAGAAAAACTGTTTGAACACCTACGATGAAAAAAATCCGATCTTCACCCATCCTCAGAACTTGCCGAGCCCCCTGATCAAAGAGACTGTCATTAAGGACACTTTGATCAGCCAAGGGGCCTTGATTGAGGGAAGAGAGATCACCAACAGCATCATTGGTTTTCGGGTCCATGTAAAAAAGGGAACTGTCATCCGCAATTCGATCATCATGGGCAACCATTTCTATTCTGCCCCCCTCCATCAGTCGCCGCCGCTTCCCCAAGATTTTTTCATCGGCGAGAACTGCACCATCGAGAATACCATCATCGATGAACATACGCAAATCGGAAACAATGTCCAGCTGACCAATAAAAATCGCCTTCAAAAATATGATGGGGATGGCGTTTTTATTCGGGATGGAATTATCATTGTCTCATCGGGAACAGCACTCCCAGATAATTTTGTTCTTTAATTATGAAAATATGGGCTCTTTCCGATCCTCATCTTGCATTTGGGGTTCCTTCAAAGACAATGGAAGCCTTCGGTCCTGCGTGGAAAGGGTACGCCGAGAAAATCGCTGCCAACTGGAAGCGCCTCGTTTCTCCCGATGATCTTGTCTTGATTCCAGGAGATATCTCATGGGCGATGCGCCTTGATGAGGCGATCGCAGACCTGAAATGGATCGATGCACTCCCCGGAGAAAAGATCCTTTTAAAAGGCAACCATGACTATTGGTGGAGCTCCTCATCAAAGATGGCGCAGGTTATGCCTCCTTCGATCCGCTTTGTCCAGAACAATGCCTTGAGTTGGAACGATGTCGCCATCGGCGGATCCCGATTATGGGATACGCCCGAGTACTCGTTTAACAACTACATCATCTTCCAAGAAAATCCGCTTGCTAAGAAAAAAACGCCCGAAGAACTGGCTAAAGAAAAAGAGGAAGAGGAAAAAGTTTTTGCAAGGGAGCTTGAGCGGTTGAAGCTTTCGCTTGGACAGCTTGATCCAAAGGCGAAATTGAGGATCGCCCTTACACACTACCCTCCGATTGGTCCTGATCTTAAACCTTCCAAAGCCTCTGAAATTCTGGAACATTTTAAAATCGATATCTGCGTATTTGGCCATCTTCACAATGTCAAACAAAACTCCCTCCCCTTCGGAAAAGCTCGAGGTATTGCATACATATTCGCTTCGTGCGATTATATCGGCTTTATTCCGATGGAGGTGTTCTCATGGCCGTAAGAGCTGCTACACCGATGAGCGTGGAAGAAAAATTGGTTTTCTTCACCGACAATGCCGGCAATACAATCGCTGGCACAATCTCCCGGGAGCATTCAAACTCCCCTCTTTATCCAGAAGAGTGCGAACTGCGGCCTAATACCGACAGTCCTGTTCCTTATTTAGACGCACCGTCCTCATCGGCTCTTCGCATACTTCGATTTTCTGCTACAACTCCTCTGGAAAAAGACCCAGTGGGAGCTTTGTACCTATCGATAAGAAAAGATTGCTATGAGGGGGAAACGCAACGTTTTATCTGGATCGACAGCCTTGACAACCTTTGCAAACGGGAGATCCATCAAATTGGGCGGTCCCTCTTAGAAAAGACCGTTGAAGAAAGCTTAAGCCTCGGACTTGAAGGAAGGGTCAAAGTCATGGCTATTGCCGGTTCTCATTTGTTCTACTTGAATTGCGGCTTTGTGCCTGAAAAAGCGGAATACGCCTATTCCGATTGCATTGCCATTACCCGTTTTCTTAAGAAATTTTTCGCTTCCAGCGACCTGATGCAGAAAGCTTTAAAGACTTTCGATCCGTTGTTGTGCGAAGCTAGGAAAATTCTTGCCTCAGAGCACAATAAAAGTTTGGAAGAGGTCGATCTTAATTATATCAAGGACCATTGGTACTGGGATGAAAACTATCCGCTAAAGCCATCTAAAGACTACACAGTCCTGATTCAACAAACAAAAGAGGCCTTCCACTCGCCGCGACCTCATCTTTATGTCAGCATCCTCCCTCCTATCATGATGTTCCTGCCTGAAAAATCGTTGGAGATTTGGAAGCGTATCATTGCAACGCCCATCGAGAACAAAGACGAGCGCAATGATTTATTTCGAGAGCTCCATATTCAGCATCTCATTTAAAACTGGAAGATCTCAAATGCCCTGTAAAATCGACAGAAACTGAATTGACGATAGGCCCTAAGGTTTGGATATTCCTAAAATGTGCTGCAAAGTCGCATCGGAAGGATCGACTGGCATTTGCAAGTCATGCTTGACCCGCTTTTGGATCAATTGATGGATATACTTTTCCTCTTCATCTTTATCTAAACAACGGTAGTATTCGGCGATTAGCCGGAGAAGCTGCTGGAACTGTTCTTCCGTTTTAAGAAGTTCGATTGAATGGCGGGCAGCTTGCATGAACAAGCGCACATCGCCGCGATGAACAAGGAACTTAGCGATTTCTAACAATAGGTCGAGGTCCGGCTCATCCAATAACTGCTCCAGGAGGCGCCCTGCAACGCGATTAAGCTCTTCAACATCCATGCTGGCAAATAGCCAAGCTTTCAATAAGTCAAACCACTTTTTGTCTGGAATGAACTCATAGAACGCATTGATCAGCTCAGAAGCGTAAGTTTCCTCGTCCCTTTCGATCTGGTCGGAAATATAATCATATAGAAAACCATGAAGGTCGTGAGCGCAGAATTGGGAGAGGTCCTCAAACACTTTTTCCGGGGATCCGCTTAAATCTGCTGCCTCATCAAGAATATCTTCCAAATACACGAGCGCTTTTTGAAGGGGCTCTTCATCTTCGAGGGTTCCTTGGTCATATTGCTCAATCATCTGATCGAGCTCGTCGCAGAATATGGAGAGGGACTGATTATGCGGAAGAAGTCGGCGCCACAGCTCAAAAAGAAGCAGGTAGGAGGCATCTTGCTTATCGAGATCTTCTTCATCGACCCAAAGGCACTCGACGAGATCTTCTGGAGAATCGCAGCTTTCCGCATAGGCGGCAAAGCCTTGTTCGTCCAAGACAATTCCTAAGTCTTTTAACCGAGAAAAGAGCTTATTGGTCGGCAGCGATCGGTAATCTTCAACTTGCCACAGCTTTACTTTGATTTTAGGATCCTCAAGCCAGCTGATCCGAAGCAGATTAAAAAGAGCCCTTCCGCGTAGCTCCATGAGTATTCTCCAAAAATAAAAAAATTCTTATGAACGCTAATAAGGATACTTCCAACCAGAATATCTCGTCAATGTTATTGCCGTAATTTCTCAGTGGAACAAATCAAGTCCTGGATTTAAACTCTGCTCATGGCCAAGTTTAGACACGCTAAAAAAAAACAAAGTTTTTTGCTCTTAGAGCTCTTAATAGCGCTCTCATTGTTCACCCTTTGCGTTCTGCCGCTTGTTGAACTCCCCTTTAAAGCATTAAGCGCGGAGATCAAAAGCTGCCAAAGAATGCAGCTGCAGCGCCTTGCTGACCTTGCCTTTGCCGATATCGAGGCCCAGCTCTTCCAAAACCAGATTTCATGGGATGAGCTCAGTTGCAAACGGAATGAAAAAACACTGCTGGTAAAAGATATTCAGGCAGTTCAGCTCAAAGGAATCGGCAAGCGGGACTTTGAAAGGACCTGCCTCATTTGGACAGCTCGCAGGAAAGAAGGAAAGAACCAGGAACAGCACCGACTGATCACCATCGAGCTCGAATACAAGTCGATCAACGATCCCGATTTTTTCCCAACAATTAAATCTTCGACCAACAAAATTGTCTTCCGCCACCAAGTCTACGTGGCTAGAATCCCCGCCAGCTCAGCAAAAACAGGGTGAATCAAGATTTGATCTTTGATAGTTCTTCCTGACTGAGCGCTTGCCTAAATTAAGAGCATCGGTCCTTCTGATTGCATTCTTTCCAATAAGCTTCTATAAGAGACTGTTAACGAATTTAGTTTCTGTCGATTTTTTGGACTTTTTCAGGA
>JAFEGF010000125.1 GCA_018240225.1 Verrucomicrobiota bacterium | reverse complement strand
TCTGCTGTGCGACATTGGCAACCCTTTCAGCCTTAACTGTATCAGGTTCAATTGACAATGACACCATAGGAAATTTTTTATTTTATACTCTTGCACAAGCAGGCCTATTAGAAGGATTTGATGAAGTGTCTGTGAACGATACAGATGATGGACATGTTCCCCTGTAATTCAATTTTCATCTTTAATTTATAACAAATGAATTTTGCAAAAAAAAGACAACAATAATCCAAACTAATAAACAGAAATAAAACGGCATTTAGTTTGACTTGCAATTAACCAGTGAATATAATTGGGCGATTTTTAACATTAATGGATTTTTAATGGAGAAACAAAATGTCATATGCCGTTGAACAACAGCCTACGTCATGCGCGAGCCAAGTCGCGACTCTAGCTTTTCAAACAGGCGCCGAAGCTGCAATCGGTGCATTAGCAGCCGCAGCATTCACAACAATCAATCCTGTTGCCGGAGCTATTTTCGGAGCAACAGCTGGAATGACTGGAGGC
Source organism: Verrucomicrobiota bacterium (assembly GCA_018240225.1). Lineage (GTDB taxonomy): Bacteria > Chlamydiota > Chlamydiia > Chlamydiales > Rhabdochlamydiaceae > Acherontichlamydia > Acherontichlamydia pituitae. The sequence continues at coordinate 6,786 of JAFEGF010000125.1, read as the reverse complement.
ATCACTTCTATTATTTTTGATCAAACAGGCCTAACGGAAAATTGGGGCCTAGCTGGAAAAGTAGCACGGATTGGCCTTGGAGTGATCTTAGGGTCGCTAGCTGGTTATGCTGTTGCAACTGCAGCAGGGTTTCCGATCACCTTCGCAGCAGCAGCTATATTAACAGCTGCATCGCTAGCGACAGCTGTAGCGGGAGTTCTGGTCGTAGGAAGCTGCTTATGTTTCACCGTTTGCTGTGTTGCGGCAATTGGCGCAATCGCTGCTTCACGTGAAAATCTTGAGCCGGAAAGGAACGCTGAGCACCAACATCAAATGGTGTAATGTTGAGCACCTCGCGCTTTTCAGCAAAAAGGCTGATCGGCAATTGAGATCTCTTCTTTACGCATGAAGCGGGAAACTTGATCCCACTCGCCTCAATGCTATTCTAATCATCGGTATGCCTCATCTTTAAGCGCTCTGCACGCAGTCTGCAACCCTATTCTCTCGTGTTTTCAAAAAAAATTGCAGAGAATTTCATTTAAGAATATAGTTCCAAACTTTACAAAAGCTTAACATTCCACAGATCAACTAGGAGGAACTATGTCCCAAGCTGCACAACCTTCCGTATCCGAATATGCTGCCGGAACAGCCATACAAACAGCAATCAATGGCGCGCTAGGCGCTTTTGCAGCCGCAGCATTCACAACAATCAATCCCATAGCTGGAGCGATTTTCGGCATCACCTCTAGCCTTGGAACGCATGTGATCAATTGGGTACTTGACAAAACAGGCATAGCAGAGGACAGCAGCGCAGGAAAGATCATCAAGTTCGCTATCTCGTTCTTTGGAGGCGTTGCCATCGGCGCCTTCGCAGCTTCAGCCGCAGGATTTCCGATCACCTTTGTCGGCGGATTGATTTTGACAGCATGTATGTTAGGAACCACGTTTGCTGTAAGCCTCGTCATCGGCGCCTGCACAAGTTCAGCGCTTGTTGCAACGGGGCTAGCCCTTGATTCCAGCGAGCTGAGGGAAGAGCTTGAACGCGCTCAGCGGAACGCAGCACGCGTTTAATCCAATGCGCAAAGCCCACCTGAGTTCATGGTGGGCTTTATCTGTGCTAACGATTTTATTCGAGCCGTGCAAGTCCTTTGCTGCGGCTTTTGTCGAACAGCCACTTGAACAGGACCATTGTCGGGATCAGATAAGCTAAGTTCAACACAACGCTCATCGTGAACAGATACCCCGAGAACTCTCCTTTAATCAAGATCGTCCTCATCCCTTCAAACAAATAGGTCATCGGCAGCATTTTAGCAATGGACTGTCCCCATTCTGGCAATGCCGACAAGGGATAATAAACTGCGCTAAAGGGGGCAAAGAAGTAGGCGGTCATCCATGCCAGCATTTGCACCCTCTGTCCAAAATAGATCATGATCGAAGCGCTCAAAAACCCAATGAACCACCCCGATAAGACCAACGAGGCCGTAAACGGCAAGAATGCCCATCCCATGGAAAAGACATCCAGCGAGTAGAGGAGCCAGACCATGAACGCCCCGAAACTGATCGTGACGCAGATCTTAAACAGTCCGACCAGCATCAATGAGACGATCCACTCCGATAGCTTCAACGGTGTGGAGAACAAGTTCACGAGGTTGCGGTTCCAAAACTCTTGCAGCAAGTTCACGGAGACCTCGTAGTTGCTCCTCCAAATGATCTGCCAAAAGACAAGTCCGGTCAATACCACGACGGCAAGCGGAAAGGTGCCAGCCTCGGTATTTTGGACCCATACGATCGTTATCCCCCAAAGGAAGATATCGACGACAGGCCAAAAGAATAGATCGCAGAGATGGTCCAGCTTCGCAAAAAAATAAAAATACCGTAAAAAAACGGCCCAAATACGTCCAAAGCTCATTCTCCACTCCTCCCCTTCTTGCCCATTTCAACCATGTGCAAAAAGTAATCCTCTAATGTCGGCTGAACAATATTGACGTTCGTGTAGTGAACGCCTGCTTCTGCAAGGGCATGCAGCAGTGTCGCAATCTTCGATTCATCGACCTGGATCTCGATCGTCCGATGTTCGACTTGGACAGGAAGATGGAACTTCTCTGCAATCGCAACAGTCCGCTTCAGCCCATCGCCTACAAGAAGTTGGACCTTACAGGAAGAAAAACTGCGGGCAAGCTTCTCCGGATCGTCATCTGCAACGATTTTGCCCGATTGCATGAAAAGGACCCGATCGCACACCTCTGCCACCTCTGACATATTATGCGATGTGTATAAAATGGAAGTGCCATGCTCCTTCCTCTGCTCTAGGACAAATTGGACAACGTCCTTAGCAATATCAGGATCCAGCGATGCAGTCGGCTCGTCCAATAAGGCCACCTTCGGGCGGACCATGAATGCCTTAACAAGCATCAGGCGCGTGATCTGTCCTGCAGAGAGCTTGGAAACGGTCAACTTCTTTTTGCTTAAGATGCCAAACCTCTCAAGGAGCGGATCGATGCGCTCTTTCTTCTCCTGCTTATTCAAGCCATAGAGTCTGGCAAACACTTCGAGGTTCTGCTCTACGGTCAGCATCCAAGGCAAGCTGACATAAGTGCTGGCAAAAGCGACTTTTTTTAGGACCTCGGAGCGGTTGGAAAAGAAATCCTTCCCAAAATAAATGATCTCTCCAGACGTGGGCTTTAGCGTACTTAAGAGCATCTGGATCGTTGTTGTTTTGCCCGCGCCATTCGATCCTAGAAGCCCGAGGATCTCGCCGGGGGCCAGATCAAAGGAGATCCCCTCGACCGCTGCAAACGGGACCTTGCCCGGATAGACCTTGCGCAAATTGCGCACAGATAAGACTTTGCTCATAGAATTGCACCTTAAAAGCAGCCATTTGACTGCTCAAGACTAATAATAAATGAAATAAACGATGCGTGGGGATAAGCCCCAGTTATTCCCTGTGGGGATGGAAACAAGAAGATGGAAGAAATAAGCTATACTAACATAGAAATACTCAATTTCAATCGAACATACAATAAGTCTGCTTTTTTATACAAGCTGATCACGAACCTATCTCAATAGAAATCCATTGTCAAATTATACCGAAACAAGCTGAAGAATTTGGAATTTGACAAGATAGGTTCTTAGGGTCCCTTCCAGGAACGTCAATTCATCTCACCTAACCACTTATAATCTTAAAGCACTAAAATTCAATATATTAGAACGCATTTCATTCACACCAAGAGATCAACTTCTTAATAGCGCGGCAAACTCCTCAAACCAAAACCGCAACCTTAATAAAACCCAAACAATAATATGATATAATTAATTTATAACAACAACATAGGTGTTATATTGGTTAATTTATATAATGCATCTAAAGAAGCTTTAGCAGAAATGAGAGCTGGTAATTACCATCATGTTAAGTTGGAGATCGAACACTCTCCTACTGGGAGGACACGCTGGATATTTACCAAGCTTCCCGAAACCTTTATCTCCAAAGTCTTTGACGCTGCTCATACTTTCTTCTCAATGATGGCAGAAAATAATCATGCAAGCGAGCCGCTCTCTGAATTCAAGTTTGGAGCTGAAATCCGTCAATTTCATGAAGAGGGAGAGGCCTTTCATCAAAAAATGCAAAGGGCGCTAAGCAAAGTATCCCTTTTAGGCAAGGATTCGACAAGGATGCAAAAAGAAGGCTTTTCCTGCTGCATCCAAGACAGAAGCTATTGGTGCGAAACTCTCAATTCCTCGCATATCTCAAAACCCGTCTATAATGCATTGCAGACCCGTTTTAAGCTGGCAAAGCAAGAAACACCGGATTTAGACTTCGATACCTGGATTAAAACAGATGATGCAATAGAAGAGTTAGAGTCTCAAGAAGGCAGTCGTGACATCAGCGAATTCCAAGTCCGATACCTAACGCCAATGCAAAGGGCGGAGCACCTTGTTGCATTCCGCAAAGAAGGCAATGATACTTTCTTATCCTATCAAGGAAAGCCTCTTAATACGGAACATTTTTCAACGGAAGCAGGGGATGGCCGGGCAATCTTTGTGATCGGCCCTAACCATGAACTCTATGCTGGAAGCCATGAATATTGCAAATTTCACCATACAAGCTTTTTCGGTGGAAAACCTGTCATCGGAGCTGGCGAAATCATTACGGACCCAAATGGAAAGCTAATTGCCATTACGGATAAAAGCGGTCATTATAAACCCCAAAAAAAGCACATGTTCGATACCCTTAGAGTTCTGAAGGAGGAAAAAGGGGTTGATTTAGAACCAATCACGTTGATCCTGGTTCCCAAAGCAATCATGAAAAAGCATGGAGAATCATTTTCGGGACGTTATAATGCCCAAAGTTATTATGAAACGAAAGGCTCCATAGCTCCGAATGATCTTCAAGATGAAGATTACCGGTGAGCCTTTTCAGCTCTACTACCGATAGTCATCGTGTTCATTTGGCGCAACAAGACAACTTTCTGGAGAGGTTAAGAATTCATCAGCATTATATCGTCCTGTAAACTCACGGTGTCTGGGCACGCGTATCAAGGTGATGTCCCTAAGATCGACATTTTTTTCATCTTTTAAAAATCTCAATGCGTCCCACATTTGCATTCTGCTAGGCTTATAATGACCGCTTTTATCCGTAACGGCAATTAGCTTTCCATTTGGGTCCGTAATGAGTTCGCCAGCTCCGATGACAGGTTTTCCCCCGAAAAAGCTTGTATGATGGAATTTAAAATATTTATGACTTCCGACATAGAGCTCATGGTCTGGACCGATGACAAAGATGGCGCGTCCAGTCCCTGCTTCTGTTTCGAACTCTTCTGTATTTAGCGGCTTTCCTTGATAAAATAAGACAGTGTTTTCTCCTTCCTTGCGGAACTCAACTCGATGCTCGGCTCTTTGCTCAGGTGTCAAATATTCAACTTGGAAAGCGCTGATCTCACTAGTGCCTTCTTGGGCTTCTAAAAAACTTCGAGCGTCTTCGGTTTGCAACCATGATTCATAATCCAAACTAGGATCTTCCTGACGCCGCAATTCAAATTGTCTTTGAAGCATCGGGAAGACTGCTTTCGAGACATGAGAAGGACTGATTGTCTCACACCAATAGCTTTGGTCTTGAACGCAACCTTTATACCCTTCTGCGTTCATTCTCGATAATCCCTTTCCCAGAAGCGCAGCCTTTTCGACACCCTTTCTTAGCTTATTGTGAAACTTACTGGCATTTTCATAATAAGGGCGAACGTCTTCACCAAATCTGACTTGGTAACTGCTCTTCCCAAAAAGGGATAATCCCATTTTGAAACGATCTGCGACAGCATCGCCGATACGCGAGCAGAAATCATCCTCTCTTAATGTTGTAAATATCCATTTAGTATGGCCATCTCCACCACGTTCGATAGCTAATTTGATGTTGTGAAAATGACCAGCTTGCATTTCAGCCAGCGCCCCTTTCGAGGCATTATATAAATTAACACTACCTACAACAATAGATGCAGCCATAAAAAACGTCCATATTATTAATTAAATATAAATATATATTTAATTATATAACATTTTAAATAAATTGTAAATATTAACACTAAACACAACAAACTAACTAAACTGCAAATGAATAACAATCAAACAATTACGAGCAATTTATAAATAAGACCGCAACAGATTATAATTCAATTACTAAAAAAATGATAAAAAACAGAATTTTTAAACAACTAAAAATCAACAATTTGCAAATTACAATAAAATAAATAATAAACAAATAATTAATATTTTATTAAAATAAAGGCCAGATAAAGATAAAAATAACAAAAAAATCGAGGCTTATTAATGGTTAATTTATACAACGCTTCAAAAGAAGCTCTGGCTGAAATGAGGGCAGGTAATTATCACAATGTTAAGCTGGAAATCGAACATTCATCAAGCGGCGGGACCCGCTGGATTTTTACCAAAAAGCCTGAAGGCTTTTTTTCCAAAGTCTATGATGCAGTAAATTCTTTCACTCAAATGCATTTTGTCGATAATGGTCCATTCGGCCCAGACACAGAATTCAAGTTTGGCGATGAGATCCGTCCTTATCACGAAAAAGCAGAAGCCTTCCACCAAAGCTTAAGAACCGCTATAAAAAAAGCCTCTTATCTAGGAGAAGGACTGCATCACATAAGAAACGAAGGCTTTGCTGGCTGTATCCAGCATGATACCTATTGGTGCGAGACATTTAGCTCTTCCCATATTTCTAAACCGATCCATAGTACGCTCAAAAAACCTTACGAACAGGCAAAACAACTGTCGCCCGATTTAGACTTCGATGCATGGATCCAGTCAGAAGACGGATTGGAGCAGTTGGAATCAAAGGAAGGTTCGCGGGATATCAGTTCCTTCCAAGTAGCCTATTTGACACCGGAGCAAAGAGCCCAGCATCGCGTCGAGTTCCGCAAAGAAGGCGATGACACTATTTTGTACTATCAAGGATCTCCTCTGAATACTGCACTATTTGAAACAGAAGCGGGGAAAGGACGCGCTATCTTCGTCATTGGACCAGACCATGAGCTCTATGTTGGAAACCACGTACCTTATCAGTTCCACCATACAAGCTTTTTTGCTGGCCGTCCAGTCATTGGAGCAGGCGAAATCATCACAGATCCCAATGGAAAGCTCGTTGCTGTGACTGATAAAAGCGGCCACTATAAACCCCTCAAAAAGCATATGGTCGATGCATTGAAGGTCCTTGAAACAGAAAAAGGGATCGACCTAACTCATACGACCTTGATTATTGTCCCAAAGAACGGACAGATGAATGGCTGCGGCCGATTCAATGCA
>JAFEGF010000124.1 GCA_018240225.1 Verrucomicrobiota bacterium | reverse complement strand
TGCTGGAAGGAACGGATAGTCCCATTTCTGGAAATGGAAAGCTGCAGCCAATTAGCAATTTGAAAAAGATCATATGTGCTCACAACTTCAGCCTCCGTAGATTTGGATGAGTGCTATAGCATGAACTCAGATGAAAAGACAAGGAAAACTCCAACCCGCCTTCTAAGAGCGGGTTGGAATCATTCAGAGCAGATTAGAAATCGAGGTTGGCGCGAACGGTGAATCCTTGCAAGGTCAACAGAGAATCATTGATATATGTCTGTTTTGTCGCACTTGCAACCGACAGATCTGTTCGATAGATCTGGTGGAGGTTCGCCCAAATATTGAACTCATATCCAACACCAATTTCAGCACGGACCGACTCATAGGCCTTTTGCCAAGAAAAACTTCCCATGAACTGAGCTGTATAAGCCAGCCTTGAATCGTGGAAATGGGTATCGTGGACAGGACGCTCCTGGTTAGCACCAGCAGTAAGAGCCTGTGTTCTTTCATGAGCTGTATTCTTGTACCATCCGGAAAGGATCCCAGAAGAAGCAAGACCTGTCATGTAGATATTCCAGCCCATGTACCAGTCTATCTTCGTTCCAAGCTTAAGACCAAGCCCTTCAAACTGCCAGCGATTGCGGATCTTCGCATGTTGATTGCTTAAATCTTCATAATAGACATTCCACTTCTGGTAGATGAAGGCGGAAGTCACTCCTCCGAATAAGTTTAGGCGAAGGTGCTCGTTCGGGAAAAACCGGCGGGAAGATAACCAATCAAGGACATGGTACTTCAGGCTGATTCGGCTATTTGCCCTCTCTAATGGGATAAAACTGGCAGCGCCAATGGTCGTATCTTGATTGATGACAGGCTCTCCGAATGTTCCATTCAACAGCTTATCGGAATCGTGAGGAGCGCGAACCTTATTGCTTCCAAATGAAGGAAGGTACGTGTATTGAAGGAACATATCCCAGAAATGGGGCGCTCTAAAATAACCGAACGCAATTCTAAAACCTGATGCCCAATCGAACTCTGCATTCTGGTAATGTCCAACTGCATAAGTAGGAACTGAATCTGACCAAGCAGGATGTTTCATTTTCACTGCGTAGTCCAATGCTCCTTCATTGACAAGCCAGCATAAGTATTCTGCTTGGACGAAAAAAACTGGCGTATCCTTCTTGAACAGATCGTTTTCATAACCTTGTTCTTGGTTTGCTGGTGTATTGCTATAAGATGGAGAATCAGCATGCAAGCCAGCTGTACTCATCAATAAGCCAGCGCAAAGGGTGTAAGCTATAGAAGCACCTTTTCTTTTGTTGAATGGGACCATTAAAATCACCTCTGGTTCAAGTTACGTTCTGGTTGACCAAGCATGCCAAATGGCAACTTTTTTCTCTAATATAAAAGTGAAGTTTTTATTATCTTCTCTTTGCTGTTGACCCTATTTGAACCTTAATGCATAATTCTTAACTCTACCATTGGGGTGGCATAGCCAAGTGGTAAGGCAGGAGCCTGCAAAGCTCCCATTCCTCAGTTCAAATCTGAGTGCCACCTTAATTACACTTATTTGGACACTTCTGTGCTCTACCTCGTTGCCACGCCGATCGGCAATCTTTCCGACCTAAGTTTTCGCGCAGTTGAGACACTGAAGTCTTGCGACTACATCCTCTGTGAAGACACACGCCATAGCTCCTTTCTTTTAAAGCATTATGAGGTCAATAAGCCTCTCAAGAGCTATCACCGATTCAACGAAAGCAAAGAACTCGAGACAATCATGGAAGATCTGCGCGCGGGGCGCCATATCGCCCTAATTAGCGATGCAGGAACTCCGATTTTGTGCGATCCTGGACATCTTCTCATCAAAAAATGCCGCGAAGAGAATGTTGAAGTAACAGCGATCGGCGGTCCATGCGCAGCCCTGCTTGCTCTCACTTTGTCGGGATTTGATCCCCTTCCTTTCCAGTTCGTCGGATTCCTTCCAAAAAAACAATCGGAGCTAACGCTACTGCTCTCCCAGCTTTTTTTATATGAAGGGACAACGATTGCCTATGAGACACCCCACCGGATCATAGAAACTTTGGAAATTGCCAACTCCGTTGCCCCCGAAAGGAACCTCTGCGTGATGCGCGAGCTGACAAAAATGCACGAAGAACACCTGACAGGAAATGCCAACACCCTTTTGGCCCATTTTAAAAAAAATCCTCCTAAAGGGGAACTTGTTTTCCTGATCGAACGCTCTTACCAAGAAGAGGACTGGTCCCACCTTTCCCTTAAAGAACATGTTGAAGCAGTCCAAAAAAAATGGGACCTATCCCTAAACGATGCGATCAAGACTGTAGCGCAGATCCGCAAGCTCCCTAAAAGGACGGTCTACCAAGAGATCCACAAAAATTAGCACTTAAACCATAAAGCTGCTAATTTCAAACGAAAGAAGGTTGCAGAATAAGAGAAAAATCTCTAAACTCGATTTTCATGATCGATAAAGACAAGGGAAATGCAGTGCTTACCGAGACACTTTCGCAAGAGATCCGCCGCACCCTGCAGCTAGCCCTTGCAGAAGACCATGCAGAAAATGATGTGACATCGCAAGCATGCCTGCCCCCAGCTGCGCCAGCAAAGGCATCCCTTTTGCTCAAGCAGCCTGGACGTATCGCAGGACTTGTGGTCCTTCCCATTTTATGCCACCTGCTTGACAGCGCTCTTAATCTACGCCTTTTTGTCGAGGACGGCTGCAATTGCAATCCAGGGGCCGTGCTTGCCACCCTAGAAGGAAATGCCCGCTCCATTTTAGCTGGAGAAAGAAGCGCCCTCAACCTTATCCAACATGCATCGGGCATTGCCACAACGACAGCTGCATACGTCGATGCTGTCAAAGGATTTTCCTGCGATATTCTAGACACGCGGAAAACACTCCCCGGTCTTCGCGCCATCCAAAAATATGCAGTTTTAATCGGCGGAGGAAAGAACCACCGGTTCCATCTGGAAGACCGATTTTTAATTAAGGACAACCACATCAAATTGCTTAAAGAGACCACTTCCACGCCTGTTGCCGAAGCGGTCCGCCGAGCAAAAACATTGCAGCCTGCCGTCAAAGTGGAAGTAGAAGTGAGCACGCTTGCGATGCTGGAAGAAGCCCTTAGCGCAGAAGCCGATGTCGTCCTTCTCGACAATATGAACGCAAGCCTGGTAGCAGAAGCTGTTAAACTCAACGCTGGCAAGGCTTATCTCGAAGCTTCTGGCGGAATCGGCCTTGAAGAAGTTGCCCGTTATGCGGCAACTGGCGTCAATGGGATTTCGATTGGAGCCCTGACCCATTCAGTCCGTGCAATTGATATGAGCTTAAAGGTGTAATTAAATGGCCCAAGACCTTGTCATCGACATTGGAAATTCGCGGATCAAGCTCGGTTTCTTCGTTGAAGACCGTCTCGATTTCACCTGTGCGGCAGCAATCAAGTCTTTTTCCCAAGAAAATTTTGGAGCAGTGCTGAAGGGAAGGACGATCGGCAGAGTCTTGATCTCTTCCGTTAATCACAGCGCCGAGCAATTGGTCCTGCAAGCCCTTACGGCCCATCAACTGCCTTATTCCGTCCTTGACTTTTCTACGGTGAAGATGACCCTCGATGTCGATGAGCCGGAAGCCGTCGGCCACGACCGGATCGCCAATGCTTACGGAGCCCTCAATGTTTTTCCGACATTCGACTGCATCATTATCGATATCGGCACAGCAGTCACTGCCGATTTTGTGGCCAAAGAAGGACGCTACACAGGCGGGATGATCTATCCCGGCCCGGCTCTAAGCGCTAAAGTGCTTGCGGATTATACCGACAAACTCCCCCTCGTCTCCATCTTGAAGCCCGACTCCCCTCTTGGGAAAACAACAGAGACCCACATCCAAAGCGGCATTTACTACGGGCTGCTTGGCGCTATCGAAAGGTTAATCGCTGAGCTGCGTACGACGGCCCCTTCGCCAAGCTCGGTCAAAGTCTTAGCGACAGGAGGAGCGACAGCGATTGAAGATACAGGGATGTGCGAAGGAAAAGTCGCCTTTGTCGAAGACCTTAAAGAACTCGTCGATTTCATCAACCCTCATTTGACACTCGTCGGGCTGCATGAGATCCAAAAGGAACATATTTCACCATAGGAGAAACCATGTCTGCTACACCGAAGGAACTCGTTTTTGAAGAAGAAGCAAGAAATAAACTGCGCGAAGGCGTAGACAAGCTCGCCGATGTCGTCGGCGTGACCTTAGGGCCAAAAGGGCGCAATGTCGGCCTCCAAGCTTCTTGGGGAGCTCCATCGATCACCAATGACGGAAACAGCATCGTCAAAGATATCGAATTGAAAGACCAATACGCCAACATGGGCGTTTCAATGGGCAAGGAAGTTGCTAGCAAGATGAAAGAAAAATGCGGCGATGGAACGACATCGAGCATCCTGCTCCTCCGTTCCCTTGTTCAAAACGGCGTCAAAAACATCGCTTCCGGATCAAGCCCCATCGTTTTAAAGCGCGGCATGGAAAAAGCTGTCGATGCGATCGTTAAAGAGATCGAGAAAATAGCTATCTCCATTCAAGAAGAAAAAGAGATCCTCAATATCGCGACAGCCTCCGCTTCAGGCAACTTAAGCATCGGCAAACTCATTACCGACGCAATCCAAAAAGTTGGAAAATCAGGAGTGATCACCATTGAAGAGGGCAAAGGAACAGAGACAACTGTTGAAATGGTCGAAGGAATGCAGTTTGACCGAGGCTATTCCAGCGCTTATTTCTGCACGAATGCAGAGACGATGACCGTTGAAATGGGCAACGCACGCTTACTGATCACCGATAAAAAGATCTCCTCCGTCCAAGAGATCCTGCCGATCTTGCAAGCTGTTGCAACAACTGCGACCGAGCTGCTGATCATTGCGGAAGACATTGAGGGCGATGCCCTTTCTACGCTGGTCGTCAACAAGCTGCGCGGAACGCTTAAGGTCTGCTCTGTCAAAGCTCCAGGATTTGGAGACAGGCGCAAAGCCCTTTTGCAAGACATCGCCATCCTCACAGGCGCGACTGTCGTATCAGAAGAGACGGGAATGGCCCTTAAAGATGCGACTGCTGCAGTCCTCGGTTCTGCAGAAAAAATCGTCGTAACAAAAGAAAAAACGACAGTGATCAACGGCGCAGGGACAAAAAATCAGATCGATGCCCGCATTAAGCAGATCGAAGCTGAGATCGCAAACACGACAAGCGCATACGACAAAGAAAAGCTCGAAGAGCGCAAAGCGAAGCTCTCCGGTGGTGTTGCCGTCATTCGCGTCGGCGCAGCGACAGAGCCGGAAATGAAGCAGAAAAAACAGATGTTCGAAGATTCTTTGAACTCGACACGAGCTGCGATCGAAGAAGGCATTGTCATCGGCGGCGGCGTTGCCCTGCTGAGAGCGAGCAAGAACCTCTCCGACCTCAAACTCTCCGGAGAAGAAAAGGTTGGCGCTGAGATCGTTTTCAAATCTTGCGAAGCACCTTTTAAACAAATCGTAGCAAACACTGGGTTTGATCCATCAGTCGTCCTCAACGAGGTCCTCTCATCGAAGCCTCATTTCGGCTTTAATGCCCAATCTGAGAAAGTCGAAGACCTCCTGCAAGCAGGCGTCGTCGATCCTGCCAAGGTCGTAAAGAATGCGCTGAAATATGCAGCATCGACTGCAGGGATCATCCTCCTTTCCGAAGCGTTGATCGGCAATGCTCCTGAAGAGGAAGAAGAAGAAAAAGCGTAACGTATTTGTATACTGCGACCGCTTCGGTTTTGTGAATTTCGACTCGGCGAGACAAAGTAAAATCGAAGCGAAGCGTTCCGACAGACGAAGCCCTGCCCCAAGTGGGCAGGGTGAGGATGAGGATCGATTTAACAATGTCGCAGCAAGTCGAAATTCACAAAACCTAAGCGGTCGCAGTATGTGCAAAGCAGCTGCTTATTTTGGCAGCTGCTTCCTTTTAGAGGTAACGATGAAAACAGCCGCAGTCCTTCCTGCGCTCGGCATCGGCGATGCCATCTTGATGATGATCGCATCCCATCGGCTTTATCTATCAGGTTTCCAGGTCACCACATTTCATGACAGCTTGCCAGAACTTGCCTCCTGGTTTCTCCATCAAAACTTTGAAAAGAACCCTTCCGACGAAGAATTGATCAACCGGTTAAATCCGTTCGATCTGATCATTGCAGAAAATGATAACTCCCCTCGCATCAAAAAGCTGATTGCAGCATTTAGAGGACAATCGTCTGAGCGCTTATCCATTTTTTATCCCACCTACTCCCAGGCTAAACACGGAATTAAACACCGCATGGACAAGGTCTTTGATCCTGACCGCCCCATGGCAGAGAACATTGGAGAGGCTATTGCCAACCTGCTCAATAAAGAAGATCCTTCCAAAAACAATGGGATCGCCCCTCCTTTGCCGTTAAAGCATAGAGCGCATCCCCATCGGATCATCATCCATCCGACAAGCCGGGTCCCCTCCAAAAATTGGTCATCCCATAAATTTCTCAACCTTGCCAAACAGTTAAAAGATCGCGGATACGATCCCCACTTCTGCGTTAGCCCTGCTGAAAGACCGCAATGGGAAGATGCAATTAAACTCGGCTGCAGTTTGCCCCATTTTCCCAACTTATCGGAACTTGCCGCCTTTATTTTTGAATCAGGATTCCACATCGGCAACGACTCCCTCCTTGGGCATCTCGCCTCAAACCTTAATATCCCGACTCTGATCATCGCCGATGATGAAAAGCGGATGCGCCTTTGGCGGCCAGGCTGGCAGAGCGGCGAAGTGGTCCTCCCGCCGCAATGGATCCCCAATCCTCGGATATTCCGTTGGAAAAAAAACCACTGGCAGCGTCTGATCTCTGTTCGCAAAGTCTTTAAAAAATTTAATAAACTTAATAAAATTTAAAAAAACAGCGCGTATTTCATATTAATTATGAAAACAAGTATAATTGACCAAAACAAAGGTCGTTCCATATGGCAACTAAAGTTGAAATTAAACCTGTAGAATATAGTCATTTTCCCACTGAGCAAGTTACATCTCCTCCAGCCCTTTCTGACGCAGAATTGCTTTCAATGCTTGACAGCTTCAGCATGGATGACTTGAAGAAACAGACTGCCCAATACCGCACGATGGACCGAATCGATTGCTCAGCGATCTCATCCGCCGTTGCCTTGCAATGGCAAGCGCGTATCTCGGAACAATCGCTCCTCATCGGAGGAGACAACATTCAAGAGAACAGCTTTCCATTTTCCGATCCATTCGATTGCACTTTTGAACAGCTCAGCGAAGCTTTAGGAGAAAG
>JAFEGF010000123.1 GCA_018240225.1 Verrucomicrobiota bacterium | reverse complement strand
GTGCGTCCGCAGCCTCAGACATATGTAAACATATGCCCTTGTCGCCAGAATGCAAGGGCCCGTCAAAGTTCATCAAAAAGGCTCTCAAATCCCTATAGGCGAGGTTATAGAACAGCTTCTAAGTGGGACAGTACAGCCGTAAGCCTCATCATTATTATGATGAGGTTAGTTTATCAAAGACAGAGTAGACCATTTCATATTGTCCTTTGTTGCCCCCTAGTCCAGGACGCTGCAAGCGGGACTGTGCTGCGATATCAAAGATTCGGACGGGCCTTTTTTCGATCCACCGCTCATAGCTTTCGCTGCAGTTAATGAATGTCCCAGCCCGGCCGATCCCTCCGCTGCAATGGACAACGATCGGTGCTAAAACTGAGTTCTCCTTTCGATAATCAAAGGCAAATTTGACCAGGTTGGCTACTGCATCGACAGCTCCAGAAGAATAGTCTTTCCAATGAGGAAGGTGCCATTGCGAAAAACAGTGTGTCGTGGAAGAGTTTCTAAGGATCAGTTTGAAATCGCGCCGCTCCAGCAACCAAGTATCGGAAAGTTGGATGGGAGAGTGGACTTTCGTGCAGGTGACTTCATAGATCCCTCCTCCATAGACGATGTTCTCATTTTCTTCATAGGGAAGGTAAGGGTCTGCTTTGATCGAATAATTTTCTCTAAAGTTGGTCAAACTGATGACGAGAGGGACTGAATATTGTCCAAGCATCTGCATAAAGAGGGGGAAGCTTTCAGGTACAGGGGCTGAAGTGGCAATGTATTTTCCCGGAAAATGCTGTTTTGTTACAAAGGGGTCGTTATTTGGGAACGAAATCCAGCTTCCATTCATTCCTCGGTTACTTCCATTGACGCGCACTTGATTGAATGCAAAGGGGGTCACATCAAGGTGCCGGTCTCTATCGCCGTAGAATTCCATCGGCATCCTTTGGAGTTCATCGAGCTTGCTTTCGACAAATTCGTTAAGGTCGCTGTATAGAGTCCCTCCATTGCCTAAATTCAACAGCTCTGCAGATTCCTTCTGTGCTTCAGGCCCATCTAAAGTGTCTAGATGAAGAGAGGCCAAGCCTTGAGAAATAGGAGGGGAATTGTCAACCTCATCTAAAATAAATTCAGCTTTTTCGACAGTCTTAGATGCACTCAGTTCAACATGAAACGCCATAGATGCCCCCATTGAGATTTTTACTGAAACAACTTGAAAAATTGGTTTTTGGCTAGCCCGGTTCGTGCCATAAAGGCACTTCACCTGCTTTGCACAGCGAAGGCCCACCGGGCCTTCTCGTGTCTTCGCAGCCACTAAATTTGACCCCGCCTGCATCGCCCAATTTATTCAAGTTGAGCTGCTTCGGCATCAGCATAGCTTGGTTCAAATTTAGGGCGCCTCCTTGCCAGATTCCCAATTTTTCAAGTTGTTTCGGTATACTCGACTTTACACATGTTTGGTCCGCATGTCTCGAGATTAAGTTTTGCAAGCATTTTACCAAATAACGGTTAAAAGATTGCAAATTTTTTTCAAAAAATAACCTTTGCTCAACCCCTTTTTCTTCAGAATGTCAAATAACACAAGGGCTTCGTTCCTAAAAAGTTGCAAAGTCGAGCTAAAAACGTTATCGTTGTTTCACCAATTCCTGTGCTTTTATCGAGAACAGGACGCTTCCGTTAAGGTAAAATTTTTCTTGTTATTTTACCTGAATGCCGTTTTTGAACGTTACAACATGGAGCTTCTTCGATGGACCTAACACGATCTCCTCTGCAGAAAGTTCGAGAGCACTACCAACCTCTTTTACCTGACATATTATTGGATGCTTCTGCCGTTCATTTAACTCCTTCCGGAAAGGACGCTTCTTCTCAGGAAGATGAGAGGATCAAAACCCATTTTCCCAATACGTTTGGCCATCCCTTATTAATAGCAAAGCTTGGAAAGCAAAGAGAAAGCCAAGTGCTGCGAGTCGGAGTCGTCCTCTCAGGCGGCCAGGCAGCAGGCGGACACAATGTGATCACAGGTCTTTTCGATGCGCTCAAAAGATTGCATCCTCAGAGCCGATTGTTTGGATTTCTCGGAGGCCCCGGAGGGATTGTCAGCGGCTCCTATCAAGAACTTGAGCTTGATGGGATCAAACCGTATCGGAACCAGGGCGGGTTTGACCTGATCGGATCGGGACGGACGAAGATCGAGACGCCCGAGCAATTAGCATCCTCGTTGGATGTTATGCAAAAACTGGAGCTTGACGGACTCGTGATCATTGGAGGAGATGATTCCAATACAAACGCCGCCGTCCTAGCTGAATTCTTTGCTTCAAAGGGATGCAAGACAAAAGTGATAGGCGTTCCCAAGACTATCGACGGGGATTTAAGGAACGAGCATGTTGCGGTCTCTTTTGGATTCGACACAGCGTGCAAAGTCTATTCTGAAGTGATCGGCAATATTGCCCGCGATGCCTTGTCGGCAAAAAAGTATTACCACTTCATCCGGTTGATGGGGCGCTCTGCCTCTCATATTGCGTTAGAATGCGCTCTTGCCACCCATCCGACATATGCGATCATCGGGGAAGAGGTCTTCTCTTTGAAAAAGACCCTCAAGCAAATCACGCAGGAGATCGCCGATCTGATCTGTTCTAGGGCAGCTCTCAATAAACATTTCGGCGTCGTATTGGTTCCTGAAGGACTCATCGAATTTATTCCTGAAGTAGGGGCTTTGATCCAGGAGCTCAATGGGATTTTGGCAAAACAGGAAAACTCTGACATCCCGACGGTATTGAAGAATTTGACGCCCCCTTCCCAGCAGTGCTTTAGCGCGCTTCCCGAACTGATTCAAAAGCAGCTGCTTTTGAGCCGCGATCCCCATGGCAACGTCCAAGTTTCCTTCATTGAAACAGAAAGGCTTCTGATGGAAATGGTCTCAAGCGAACTTGCATCACGCCGCAAAGAGGGGATCTACAAAGGCAAGTTCAACGCGGTCCAGCATTTTTTGGGATATGAAGGGAGATCGGGATTTCCTTCGAACTTTGATTGCGATTACTGCTACAGCTTAGGCTTCACTGCAGCGCTGCTCATTGATTCGGGGCATTCTGGTTATATGTGCTTTGTCAAGGACCTTGACCGGTCAGTCGCAGAGTGGCGCATCGGAGGAGTTCCTTTGACATCGTTGATGAACTTTGAGATGCGCAAAGGCCAGCTTAAACCGGTCATTAAAAAGGCGCTTGTCGATTTAAAAGGGCAATCATTCCGTCTGTTTTCCGAGAAGAGAAAGCAGTGGGGAACTGACGACTCCTACAGATTTCCGGGGCCGATTCAGTTTTTTGGCGATCGCGCCCTGACAGATTCCCGTCCCTTCCTCTTAAATAACCTTAATTGAAAATAGATACATTTTATGGCATCACACATCAGACTTGGTAAAGCATCAGAAGATATTCAGAAAAATCATCGTACAGATCCGCTGGAGTTGGCGCATAGGCCGCCGACCCCAGCCGCCTCCAATCAGCATCAAGGCGATATCATCGTCCCTTCCGACCCTTCCTTGACCGCTCCTCCCTTTCCAGATCCTTTGCTGCTGCAAAGAGAAGCTGCCTTGCTGCAAGAGCTTCGGTTGAAGCTCGACGAGGTTTCAAGGCATCCCGAAGGAATTCTGTTTTCACGGCGCAACCATCAATCGGATTCAGCCTCGAAATTAGATACACAGCGCGCGAGCAGCGCTCCAGGAGCATCCTCCCAAAGACCTAGCGTGTTCCCTCCAATGATTCCACTCCGCCGTGCGCACACGGAAGACTCCTCTTCGAGTAAAATGCCTGTCCGCCCTTTTCCCAAGTTTCCTGATAAGGTCGTTTCCGATTCAACGTCTCATCCCTTTTCACCTTGCTTCACCTCACGCACAGATCCATCTCAAGATGGAAGGCATTTGTATTCAACTTCACTGCGTCCGAGACCATTAGAAGAGGATTCACCCTCATTTTCCCCATCTGCTGTTCCGGTCGTTTCATCTTCGTATATAAGTACCTCTGAACAGGATGGAAGCTATGACGCCTCCTCTTTGTCTCCTCGTTCCCGTTCAACTAAAGACTCAGTTTCTACGCGAGGGGGGAGTGAATCGATCCACAGCCCTCGTATCCCATCAAGATCTTCTTCTTCTGTACCTCTTCCTGCTTTGAGCTTGATGTATGGGAACTACAGTGTTCTGAACCCTTTGCTCACCAATGATGTTGTGCTCGATCCTGCTGAACTGAGGCAGCGGTGCTCAAATCTCATGAAAATATCGGACAAGAAAAGATTTGATGCTCAGGAAGCTGCAAAGGAAGTAGCCCAGTGTTTAGCATTGTCTAAAGGGCCAGAGCTTCTTGCGTCGACTTTGTCCGAATTAAAGAGAGGATTAGAGGGAACCAAGAAGAAGGTACGTTATCATGAGCTGATGGCCAGCCTGCTCCTTTATCCTCAAGCCGTTCCTTTTATTGCCGATTATGTCCTCGCTCATGAAGACTGCGATGAGTTCAGCGCGAACGTGATCCCATTTTATAAAAATTGGGAGACTCCGCCGCTATCCGTTATCTATTCCCTCTCATTATTTACCAGAAAAGAACTGCAAAAACAGGATTTGGAAACCCTATTTCGGGGCACAAACCTTTCCACATCTTTTTGCAAGGAGTATGGGCTTCAAATACTCGATACTGAACTCCGTTTCCTTGGACGATCTGTTAAACGACAGTTGGATAAGGGAGATGCACTCAATTTCTGTTTAAGCGAAAAGCTGCTTCAAAAATATATAGCCCCAGTCGGCTCAGCAGCAAGCGTCAATACCGATGCGCGCATCCAGGAAAATATCAGCTTCTGCAAGACCTATTTTAGAGAGATGCTTACGCAGATCTATCAAATGAATCTGCCTGTTGAGTGCCAAAGCCTTTTGGCCATGTACCGCGCACAAATAGCCAAACATTTTAACCTAACCCATTCTGACGAACGGGTGGAGGTCTTCACCGGGCAGCTTTTCTTCTTGCGAATCCTGAACCCTTACTTAATTGCCCAAGGAAGTTCAGAATTGGAGGTCTCTGCTTTGGTGAGTTTGACAAAGATGACCCAGGCTTTGGCAAACAATATTCCATTTGGCACTGAGAAACAGGACCCGATCTTTGAATCTTTCAACGATATTTATGATGAGTTTAAGATCATCCATCAGCAATTCATCAACGCTAATTCGCTATGAAATTCATTTGGCGCCAATTTTTTTTATGTTTTATTGCATGGAAGGTTTGGTGGTACTTTTTTCAGGAAGAAAGACAGGTGCGCCTCTGCTTCTACCGCAATGGGAAGTTTCAATCGAGAGACCGTGCGTTTAAAAAAATCTACCGTTTTAAGAACCCGTATCGGATGAACAAAAAGTTTTTGCGCAGCATGGGCATACAAGAGGTCGATACATATGGAGAAACCCCGCTGACTACCCTTTATTCCATTGCTAAGCAATGCGAGATAACATCCCAAGACCATTTTATTGATCTTGGCTGCGGCAGAGGGCGCGGGACCTTTTTTTTAAACGACTATTTCGGCTGCCGAACAACGGGGATTGAATGGAACCCTGAATTTGTGGCCAATGCAAAGAAGCTCGCTGCAACAGGTGCTAGCCTTGCACCTGAGTTCATCTGCACAGATATGCTTAGCGCTGATCTGTCCAAAGCAACCGTCATCTACTTGTTCGGCACTTGCCTTCCCGATCCTATCATCGAGAAGCTCGCTGAATCTTTTGCCAGACTGCCCCGTTCCACCAAGATCATCACCGTTAGCTTTCCTTTAAGCGATTATTCAAAGGCATTTAGGGAGATCAAGGAGTTCACAGGTTCTTTTCCTTGGGGAGAGGGGAGCATCTACCTCAACCAAAGAACCGAAAAATCGACAGAAACTGAATTGACGACAGTCCCTAGATCCAGTTGCAAAACTCTCTCTTGACTTTGAGGAGCGATTGTTCAATATTTTGGATTTTTGAATGAGGTGAAACATGCATCCGCTTGTGAAAAAAAAATGCAGCCCGTGCGCTGTCGGTACACTTCCGCTTAAAGCTGAAACGCTGCAACCCTACGCACAGGAATTAGCTCAAGGATGGAAGGTCATTGATGAGCATCATCTGGAAAAGAAGTACCGATTTAAAAACTTTAAAGAAGCATGGGACTTCACAAACGATATTGCTAAGATTGCTGAAGAGGAGGGCCATCACCCCAACATCCAATTGGCATGGGGAGAGGTGGTCGTAACGACTTGGACCCACAAGATCAACGGACTTTCAGAGAGCGACTTCATCCTTGCTGCAAAATGCGAGGCGGCCTTTACATCGCGGTTTGGAGTTTCTCAATAAAGGGAGTGCAAAACTTGCTTTTGCGTGTTTCTCTTGTCTTCCTAAATGATCCCTTTGCCTTCTGCTAAAACGATCGCATAGGTCAGAAAAGGATCGCGGCAGTTGACTCGGACGATCTGCCCTTTGATGGGAACCTCGATGTAGCCTTTTACAAAACCGTCTTTAAGCTCTTGTTTAGAAAAAGCGGGGTTTTGAAAGATGGCTTCTGAGAACTCTTTTTGATTTTCTCCAGAATGGGATGCAATCCCGAAAAATAACGGGACAACGCTCATTAAGACACCGCTATTAGGAGCGCAGCTTCCAAGAAGTTCAGTCTTTGTCAGTTGATACCCTGTCTCTTCCTTGAGTTCGCGTAGGGCCGTCTGTTCTAAAGTTTCACCCTGCTGTTTTTTTCCTCTGGGGAGTTCAATTTCCCAGCTGCGGGTTGCATGTCTGTAGGCCAAATTCACGACGATCTTTTTGTTGGAAAGGACAGCAAGGACTGCAACGCCAGGAGCTCCGTCCATACCACTTTTCCACATTAGCCGATCGTAGGTGCCATAAACACCTGAAGGAAAGACCACGGCATCGCGTATCCACATCCAATAATTATCTTCAGCGACAATCCCGACGGCGCTCCAGTTCTCGGCAGTTTTCTCGGAAACGCCTTTAGAGATCAACCTTAGCCGAGTCTGATTTTCGATCCGCTTGATCTGTTCTGGGTTGACGATAATCTCAATTTCTCCCTTTTGCCAAGAGCCCAGCGGTCCAAAGGTTACGTCATGCTCATGGAGCATTTTAAGGTATTGGCCGAGGTGGGTATGAGGCTCCGGCACGTTTGCAGGTTTCCCTGCTGGTGGGGCGGGGGTATTGTCGGCTGCTTGGCATGTGATGCAAGGGGCAGCTGCGCAAGCGAGGTAGATCCATTTTTTCAACATAATACCTCTTGGGTATGCGTTAAAGCGTTTGAATATCGCACTTTGCCCAAATTATTAGCAAGGAACCAGTGAGCTAAGAAAGCAATCAGCTTCTAAGAAGCTGTTTTATAACTCCACTTTCGGTCTTTGGAGTCTTTTCGCGATC
>JAFEGF010000122.1 GCA_018240225.1 Verrucomicrobiota bacterium | reverse complement strand
AAGTTTCCCGTGTCAAACGAGGATGTTCTTATGATCACCTTTGAAAAATCCAATAGTGATCGTCGGCAAGGAGTCTCTATTGACATCACTGGCCACTGCGAAATTGACGGCAAGGTCTTCAAACAAAGCAAGGGTGTAATGATCGTGCTTTGGGTTGATACAGCGGATAATCCCACCAAAATCAAGATTTTCCCCAAAACCGATTGCGTTTGGATAAAGAACATTTGGGAAAGCACAGGCAACCAGGACAGAAAATTTGCCGATTCCGGGCATAATGGAGCCGCCATGATCGTTGAAGAGATCGAGAATGGCAAACGCTACCAATGCAATGATGGGACTCCCGATGAAAACTTCGATGATATCGTTTTTACCGTCCAAAAAACAGTCCAAGCATAACTATTTTTTCCTAGTTGCATTTGAGAAAATGAAACTTTATCATGCTTTTATTAATCGATAATGCAAATAACATCTAATTATTTAACACCTGCAAAAAATATTTTAATATTTTCACACTCTTGAACTTAAAGTTAAATAATTTTAAATTAGTTCTTCTAACTGCGAGGCAAAGATGCAAAAACGTGAAAATTTCATGCTTAACCTTCAAGACTTTAGAAGACACTTACATTATGATCGTGCGCCAGAAGCACTAGAAGCGCTAAAGCAAGCCCTTTCATCATATGAAAAACCCGAAATTTACGAAGAGATTGATATTGAATTAATTCATTTCATCATCCATTTAGATGATACAATTACTTTTGAAAAAAGATCTAAAATCTCAGCTAAAGTTAAGAAAATACTTAGCGATTTTATAGATAAAACCCCGGAAATTATCCCTCTCTGGCTGTTAGATGTAATAGACTTAACATTAGCAGACTTTCCAAAATCAGACGACCCTAGAGATATTCTACCCCTAAGAAAGTTGCTTCATAAACATCCACTTAACATGGAGCTTAGACTTGCTCTGGCGATGGCTCTTGTACAAGACTCTATAGAAAAAAACAACGAATTAGGTTTTAAAGAAAGTTTGAGTTTATTTATAGAACTTGCCCCCTTATTCTTAAAAAGAGAGGAACGAGCTAATCGTTATCGCGTTTACTTTCCTGTTAACCCCGAAAGTCTCTTTATTAAACTACGTATTTGGGCGCTCTTTCAGTACTCAACATTCTTGCAAAAACACGATCGGGACGAAGAAGCAATCGAGTTGCTAAACGCACAGGCTTCAGCACCATGGATAAGATTAGCTGAAGAAAATGATAAAGCTCAAATTCAAACTGAAATAAAAATTCTTGAACGTGCACACTGCATAGCTGATAGAATAGGTTCAAAATATGAGAAGAATCTTAAGCATTGGATTGCTATTTTAATTGGCTTTCCCTTTTTTGCATCAATGATGGGCGGCATACTTGCTGGTAATCACTTAACTTATCCAGAAATAGCAAAACTTGTATTGGTAATAGCCCTTTCCACCTTACTAATTGTAAGCGCATCTATTTTTATCTTAGGTTCAAATAAAAAACAAAAAACAGTTCCTTTATTTGTTTCTGGCGCATTATTGTTGACTTTATTCTGCTTTATAGTTCCTGACCCAGTCCTTAATATTTCTTCAAATTTTAGAAGCATATCGCGTCTTTGGGAAAGAAGTTCTGATGAGAATGCAAATCTTGCATCGGTTAGTTCTACTTCACTACAAAATCAAACAATCCCCCTAGACACTTCAGCTTCAAATAATGAACCCAATAAAAGCAACAATTGATTCTAATTACCAGGAAGAATAATAGAAAACAATCCAAAAACAACCATTCACTAAACATCAGATTTCGAATAAAAACACAAAAAAAATTAACCATGGAATATTTAAATAAACAATCTTCAAGAAATTTAATATTGACAGATAAAATCGGATATTTTCTCTTTTCGAGAGAGAATGGCTTAATAGAGCATGGAATGCGCTTAGATATCTCTATGTCTCAAAATCTAAATGAAGAAAACAAAAGCAAGAAAAGCAGATGTTTCTATAACTCGTCTTCGATAGTCAACAGCAATAGGGATTATATTGAAGGTTTTGTTCTGACTAAAACCGGATTTTACGAGCATAGTTGGAATCGAGATAGTTCCAGAAATTTAATATTAGACGTCACCTTTCCACCCCAAGCTCTCCAGAAGATGTGCTCACGGGGTAATTTTTATATTGAAGTTATGCGCTATCCTAGTATTGAAGTAGGAGAGCGCATTATAAAGACTGGAGGCAGAACTCCATTTTTCATGTTTTATAACGAACTTCAAGAACTATTCTATAAGGCAAAAGACCAAATCCAAATAGCTTTTCCTCAAACTTCCTATCTTTCCAAATTACTGTAATAAAATAAAAATTTGCAATTTTGAGAGTTTATTTATACAGACTGCTCGCTTTCTTTAGCCGACCTCATTTCAATTCTTGCAGTGCTGAAGCAGCATTTAAGGTTAATTCAAATCTCTGAAAAGTTCGTATACAAAAGTGAAGCTTAACATTTGACGGCATAGACATCGTACTCGACTAGCGGCTTGGAATTAGTTCGAAGGAAAGTATCGGCCTGCCGTCTACCTTCGTCAGCAGTGCCAGCTTCCCGTATTGTTGTGATACGCCAGCCACTATCGACAAGAGACCCCTTGATTAGATCAAGCGGAGCAACATTCCTATTTGAGATGCCACCAAAACGAATGACCATATTTGCATCATCAACACAAACACTGGCCGCATTACACCATACCTTTCTTAAGTCGTCGACAAAGCTTTTAGGACTTGAGTGTATTAACTGGTTGCGATTTGTATAATCTACAGCGTCTGGCCCCCCCACGTACCAATTCCGAAGCCATTGGTCTGCAATATACGTACTCATTCCATAATATGGAGGAGAAGTGATTACCCAATTGAATCCTGTAACTTTTGAATTTAGTTTAAGAGCATTTGCTTCCCGACTATCGGCAAGATGGACATTCCCGGTAACCTTATACAATGCTTGATAGTAACGTTTAGCACGTCTTTCAATCAAATCAAGAACGTCTATCTGATCAGGGATAAGTCCTCGATCTCGCCAATATCGAATCGCATAGGCAGGCTTTGGCGCATATGTACGAGGGCACTGGTTAGAGAAATAGCTGTTTGTACATTTTTGCTTTGGACCGTGCAATGCCCCTAACAAGATCCCTCTGAGCCCAATACGAGCTGCTGTAGAACAATCCTTCAAAAATGCTTCTCGAAATCGACAAAGTGAATCCAGTACGTTTGGATGGAATGCAGCCTGCCAAAAATCGCCTTGAGGAATATAACTTGCTTTGTATTGAGCTAGAATTTTGATTGCCTCTACGAGTATATCATTGACAGTTGTTTTTACTAACTTAGAAGCGGTAATCGCCACAGCAACCGGGCTCGAATCCACACCCAATGAATCTAGGCCAACAAGTCGTGCCGCGAAATTTGTCGTACCTCGACCACAGAAAGGATCAAGTACATTATCGCCTTTTCGTGCTCGACGGCTCAATATGCCGAGAGGAAATGTTAGCGGAAACATTGTGAAGTACGGACAAATCCCATTGAGAGCTGCTTGTTCTTTATTAGCCAAGGGCATAATCTATCCCCGTTTTCTTACCCAAGTAGTACCTCTTTTAGATTTGAAGGTTTCCCATCCTTGAACTTTATAAATATTATCCAAGGACTTCTTCACTAGGTTGTAGGCCAAGTTTTCTCTATCATCAAGGTGTTCGGGTAGAATTTCAAGAAAAAAAGCTTTAATCGCCCCCCATGCCACACCATCTTGCGATTCAATTTTTCTAATCAAATCTAAATTAGCTTTTAATTTTGCAAATACGAGTTGTTCAATCCTTTCTATAACATCTAAAGACTCTGTTTCATCTGAATCGGGAACAACAATTGCTTGTTCTGAACTGCTCGGAGTAGCTGTTTTCATCATACTACAACAGGTGCGACGTAAGATTGGTGCATAAGTATCAGCAGCAGGTCGATTAAAATCAGGATCAAGCATCGAATACATCTTCTCGAATGAAAATACGCGAAGACTGACAGGGTATGGTTTTCCTCCTACAGAACTCCAAAAAACACCTTGGCCTGGAATGGGTTCGTTAAGTAAGGAACTAAGCAAATCATCGCTGAAGTGTGCATTTGCACGTTTTAAAGAGATGAGATCAGCTGCCGATAATAAGTGAAAAATGAACCAATTGTCACCCTGGCTCAAAATCTCCACAGGAATGCTTCCTGGTTGTTGTGTGATAAGCAGTGCACCAAGGTCGTATTTTCTACCTTCCTTCACCCACGCCACATAGGGCTGTGCAGCCGGAACGTTTTCGTTAAGTACAGATTGAGCCTCTTCAACGACTGCTATTGTTGGTATTGTTTTGGAATCCGCGGATGTGAATTCTTGCTGATTGCGGTCAAAAATCCTTCGAAGGATTAAACCGGAAAGAACCAAAGATTGCCCCCCTCGCATTTGAGATACGTCAATTACGCATAATTTGCCCTCTGAAAGTGCATGTAAAAGCATATCCATAAGCTGGCTATTTTTATCATGCAACATCTTCACTATATTCGTCATGTTTGCTCTTGCTGCCAAAGCCTCTGCTTCCTGCCGTTCACTGAGATCAAGGAGATCGCTAATATCTTGAATCGGAGTGGTATTGCCATTTTCTTCAATTAGATTGACCAATTCCTCCCAACGATTTTGCGGAAGTCCTCGTAGTTTACGAACGTTTTGTTGTTCTTGCTGTTCGGATCCTAGGGCAATAGAAATTACATCAGCGGGTCTCAACCGACGAATATCAAGACGGATTCCTCCAGCAACAAAAGATTGATAGAAGTTACTCTGGCTCCGGCGTTCCGTAAATATCACAAGCTTATCTGCAAGCTTCGGGACATCGCACAAACCAGGTCTTCCCTTATCGTCAGGCCAAAAATATTCACCGTCTGGATCGAAAATCACTGTGCCTACTGGTACGCGTCTACCTCCTCGTTTAGTTACATAAGGAGTATTTTCATATAGTTTACTAAATAGCAGCTTGTTAAGGTTTGACTTACCAAAGCCTGCCCTAGCAAAAACAAATGTGCGTCGTGAAACTAGTGAATCAATGGGAAATCGAACGGTTACTTCAGGCGAAAGAAACTGCATCCAATCCTTAGCTTCAACTTTGTTTTGGTCTTCAGCATAAATAAACTCACCTAATGCAAGATGACCAATCTTCGCGCCGGTGATATTATGTCCAGCGATCTCGCGCAACACTTCGCTTGACGGAAATGCAACTTTGCTGCCTACATGCGGCAACCGACGATGAGAAGGAACAAATGTCAAACTTTTTTCACTCTTCCGTAGTACACCTAGTACTCGAATATTAACCTGATATTTGAGATACTGTTCTCTTAGGTCCTCAGGAATTGAGCGTTCTTCGCGTACTGCTCGAATGTTATAATCTTCGCCTGAGCCAGAAGATAGTTTACCTTCTGAAGAAAAAGACGTGATACGTCCCAGAACTGCTTCATCAGACGTCTCTAGTTGAACAAGAAGAAACTGTCCATGCATTGGTATGTTCTGGAATTCGTTTCGATATGGCAGCACTAAGTCAGCATGGAACTCCATGCCGCCTTGTTTAAAGCCTCGAAAGATGCCAACGACATATTCTTTTGGGAAAAGGTGAATTTCTTTCATATTTGATCTCCATTAATATAATTATCGGTAACGTCGTTGAGCGGGATCAACATCTTGAAGTTGAAAAGCATCAAAGATAGCCGGGTTATCCACGAGGCTAGATCGCACTCCTTCGTATATATAATCCTGTAAGATATCAAAATCGAAATCGACTAATGCAGCGTTTTCATGAGCCTTTTGTAAACATCGTGGGTAATGAGGCACCGGAAAGCCATTGATTGCGTCAGCCAACATCAAGCCCATAATGATCTGAGATTTATTAGCTTGAGGAGTAAAGATATCAATCGGCCAGATTGGATCTCTTCGGTGACTACCGAATTTCACAAGGAACATCTTGCCGCCTACAAACTTGTTAATCTCACCATCTTCACAGACTCGGTCATCTCCTCGCGCAAACTCCGACCATATATACGCCTGCTCTTCCACCTCACGCGGTACTTCGACGTAGGCAGGATAATCGGTCTGAAGAACCCCTTCCAAGGCCATTGCCAAGCGATATCTAGAAAGCACCTTACTATGCTTGGCTACACCGACAAGATAAATTTGACGATTGCTTTTGTTAAGTTGTGCATTAATGCGTTCATTCATCCCTTGGAGTAATCGCTGAAATAGATCCTTTGCAAAAACTTTGCTGCGAAGGAGTCCGTCACAGACAATCAAAGTATCTGTCCCAAAATCCTTCTTAAGAATTGCAAATAGGATAGCCCATTCTACTAGTTCTCTGTATACCTGCACCCAACTAGGTGAGACAGGTTTTCCTGTATCCGTTGGTCGGATCATATGAGAAAGTTTCGTTAAACAATTAACCCCGAGAAATTTCATCATCGCACCTAATGGCGTTCTAGGCGAGCCATCCACGGAAATATGATGTTGATTCAGCTTTTGAATTGGTGTCGTCGGCGAAACAGCCTCTAAACAGTATTCGTTATTGCTGCTATCTACCACTCGAATAAGTTGAATAAGAAACGGATCAAATTGAAGTTGATTGTTACCCCCGTCGGTTCCGACCAACGAAATTGATGTCGCTGTACGAGACTGTATTTTCTTAGAGGCATTTTTCAAAGGGAGAATTTCCTTGCGCAAAGAAATAAGAACATCCTTATCAGCATTAATACAATCTGCAATGGAATCCTTGAGCTGTGCCTGGCTTGCTGGGTCAATCATTTGTTGCAATTCTCTTTTAAAATTAAAAACGAACGATTGTTTCAGATTTATATTATTGATGCAATTCAATTGATTTTAAATTTATTATTTATATATAAAATTAATTCTTTACACATGAAAATTAAAACAGAAAAACAAGAAGAGCATAAATTATCAGCAAAAGCTCTTCTAGCATAAACAGAGTCCAATTAATTAAAGCTTTCCGGTATTGTTTTGATTCTCTCTAACCGACTAATGTCTTGAATCAACAGATGGGACTTTCTTGATTTTTATTCATCTTTTTTTATTATTACAGGCAAATTGGCCACGACACACATCTCATTTTACAAAGATGTTTGGAAAAGAAGACATGAATTGTCAATTATGGAAAACCGATGGACTAATAATTCACTATCCAGGACTATTAATATCTTGGCAGTCGGGCAACTTCTTTAATTAACTTCACGCAGTTCTCAAAGCAGACCTCTTAGCGTCCAAAATATGATCGCTATAAATCCCTCCCTTCTTAAAAAAATTGTCTTAAAGCATCCTAATCAATCTATTTCTTTACTTCTTCCAAATCAAACCCCTTGAATATAAGTGAGGGATCGATCAGAATTGCTCCTTTTGATCG
>JAFEGF010000121.1 GCA_018240225.1 Verrucomicrobiota bacterium | reverse complement strand
GGAAGGAAAAATTCCTTAACGAGACCAATTTCTTGGAAAAACTACTAGCTTAGCTTTACTGTCAAGATTTCTGGGCAAAACAAAATAATAATCATAAGACGAATATATTTTATCAAATGCGTTTCTTACATATTCATACGAACATTCATGTTCGGCATAGGCATCATATGCGATGTCCGGCCTTCCAGGAACCTTGATGTCATCGATTACAATAATGCAGTTGTCTTTATGGGTTTTGCTGATCTCCTCAAGCTCATCCAATAATGGCCAATATTCATTCCAATGGGCATCCAGATAAAAAAACAATGATATCTCTTTAAACAATGGCAAAAGCTCCTTTAATACCTCTTGAGAAGAACCCAGATGGCAAACTGCATTAGGAAAGGGATACAATGTATTTTGTGAAACCTGATAATTGGTCGGAACGATTTCAATCGTATGGACCTGATTGAATATGCTAGCAAGAAAAGCGGCAGTATGACCGTATAGCGACCCTGTTTCAATAGCCACATAGATATTGTAGCGGCATCTGAGCATATTCACAAAAAGACTGATTTCTGGAGCGCCATTAAATGCCCCATAAGCAAGATTTGAATCGACATATCCGAACTGATAAGACATGTTAACATAGCTGAGATCAATACAGTGATTGATCGGATCTGCATTTGGAAAGCGGGCGCTTTGTACGTTACTGATAAAAAACAAAGAAAAAATCACAGATAACGTTAAAAGATGTTTCGCCTTCATTCCAGTCTCCAATTCGTGAAAACTCGAGGTTTGCCAATGCAAAGAAAAGTTCTTGAACTATAAAATTACTCTACCATCTTTTTGCTATAGCCCTTTTATGCTCAGCAGGGCTTATTAAGCTTTCCAGCTCAAGTAACGATCGGCTGGCCTATTTGAACTTGATCATCAAGAACAAGAGCAGGAACCCGATCAGGTTGAGTCCGAACATCAGACCGATAAAGAGGAGCATCTTATTGCTTTTTTTGCTCAAGTAGACCAGGCGCTGCCTGACCATTTTCTCAAACTGCGTTTCTGTCTCATGCCAAACTCCTGCATATTGGTGGCGGGCCCAGATCGCCAGGTCATCATGGGGCGCATCAAAATAGTAGGCTGGAAAAACAATGTCTCTATTGCCATGTTGATTGGCTCTCTGCTTGACCGCTTCGCCAAAGAGCCAGAACGTCCGATGCAGGACGCGGTTGAGCATCGAGTCTCGATCGTCGCCTGGGTAGGCTTTTTGGAGAGGGTCCCACTGCTGCTCGATCAGTTCCATCGAGCGCAAGATAATAGGGTGTTGCGGCTTGACGCCGATCAGGTTGTTGGTCGTATAGATGCAAGAGGGAAGGCTGCTGCGATATGGCATATCGATGCCGCAATAGAAGTCGTAGGCAGCGTTCAGCGGGTCGAACGATTTGAAACACTTCACATCGTGGTCGATATAGATGCCTCCGTCCCGATAGAGGATCTCTAAACGCAATAGGTCTGATTTCTCACCGTAATTATCGCTTTTTTCAAAACAAGCTCCGAGGGTGGTCATGTTCAAATTGCAAACATTGTTGAATTCCATCCCCGGAACTGGAACAGGGCGTTCCCGGTCGGTCCAAAATTTGATCGTCCAGCTGGGATGCTTGGCCATCCATGTCCTGACATTTTCAACCGATTCTCGAGGAAACGACCGTCCCCCGATCCAAATGAAGTGCAGGATCTGCGGCACCCTAAACGAATGGACTGGCTCTGTATGATAAGTCTTTTGGCGCTCATATAGGGATTTGTAGAATTTCAAATGCTTAAAATCTTCCTTCGTTTGAACATACTGCCAAGTGGGAAGCTCTTTTCCAGTCAAGCTCTCAAAATCGTCCGAGGCGGGCTTGGAATACCCCTTTTTTCTTTTGGAGCCTTTGATAAGCTTAAGCAAAATCGAGGCCAAGGTTGAACGAGTTTTATTCATTTTCGTATCCTTTTCGACGGATGAGTTTTATTGAGAATGCCAAAAATAGGGAGCTAACGAGGAAAAACCCGCCAGTTGCATACATGGTTTTGCTGCTCTTGCGGCGGATTTTAGATAATGACCTTTCTCCAAGCTTTTCGATCTCCGATTTCCGGTACTTGAAAGAGTCCCACATGGTCAGAGAAAAGTGTTTCGAATAGATCGACGGGATGCCGCTTTTTGCGAAGAAATACGCTGCAGGGAAGACGATATCGGTATTGCCGCTTTGATCAAGCGTTCCTTCCAGAGCTTGAGTAAATGCAATGTAGGTCCGCTGCATGACGACCTCCACTTGGGAGTAAAGGTCTTTTCCGCGAAAGCGATATCCGACATCGTCCCATCGGTCAGCGACAAGGTCGATCACTTTGGAAAGCGCTGGATGTCCAGGGCGTGAGCCGATCAGTCCGTTCCAAACGGTGATATTGATGCCAACAAAGGGTTCGTGCGGCGCCTCCAGGCAGCAAAAAAAGTCATAGCCGCGCACAAGCGGATCGAAAGAAGCGATGCAGTAGGTGTCGTGATCGACATAAATACCGCCTTCTTCTAAGAGGATCTCATAACGCAGCAGATCTGACTTCTCCGCCCAATTCCGTGAATCATGAAAACACTTTTCCAGCTTCGTAAACCGCACCTTCGAGATATCGATCATTTCAACTTCCGCACAGGGAGGCTCCCGGTCTCGATCTGTCCAAAATTTGATCTTCCAATCGGGATGATAGGCGATCCATGAGCGGAGGTTCTCGATAGACTTTGGGGGAAATGTCTTTGGCCCCAGCCAAATAAAATGGATAACGGGAGGGATTTTCTGATTTGTGGAGGTAGAAAACTGCGCATCCTTGTTTCTTTGATAGAGAGATTCGAACCGCTCCAGCATGGCAAGGTCAGTTGGCTGCTGCAAATGGTCCCAGTGAGGAGTCCCCTTTCCCATTAAGGCTGAAAAATCGTTGTAGTCGATATGCTTCTCAATAGCGGATCCTGGCACGATGGCAGCAATTGCAATAATGGCTGCACAAATGAACGATCTCATTGCTCCGCCCTCTTCCTAAATGGAAAACCTAATTTTCTTAAAAGAAATATCCCTAAAACAAGATTAATGACGCCAAACAGAACGGTAACGATCGTAGAAAGCCCGATCTGCTCTTCCGCTTCGATGAAGGCATGGCGGACCTTTTCCTCTTCTTCTTTTTTTAACCAAGATGCGAGATGGTAGTGGGCGGCATAGATCCCTTTTTCCAGATAGGGTTCGCTGAAAAAGGCAGATGGGAAGACGATGGAACCTTCCGTATTTTTTGCCATTGCCACTCCATAGCTGAGCGCACGAAATCCTCGATGCTTGACCCGATTTTCTACGGCTGCCTCGTCGGAACCTGGAAACTGGATCTCAAGCCGCTCCCAATTCGACTTCAACCATCCGATCGCCTCTTGGAGAACAGGATGGCTCTGCGTGGAAGCGATCAGGTTGGTAGCTGGATAGACCGATGAGCTCAATAAAGTCGTCTTTAACGTCTCAAGTCCGCAAAAAAAAGAAAACTCGGAAGCAAGCGGTTCCAGCGATCGGATCGGCTCCATGTCATGGTCCAAATAGATCCCTCCCTCGGCAAACAGGATGGCAAGGCGGAGCACCTCTGATTTTTCTCCAAAATTATCGGAATTGAAATAACAGTCGGTCAAAGCCCCTAGATGGACAAGGGGATCGGAAATTTCCACATCCGAAGGCAGCGCGCTCCGCGCTTGGTCGGTCCAGAGTTTAAACGTCCATCCGGGATGGAGTTTGATCCACTGCTTCATTCGAGCAAGAGATTCGGAGGGAAACGGCCTTGGCCCTAACCAAATCCAATGCAACACTTTGGGTACAGGCTGGATGGAAGAAGTTCTTTCCGGATTTCGATTGTTTTCATAATGCAAACGGAACTCATCAAGCAGCGCACGATCTTCGGGAGTTCGGATGCAATCCCAAGCCGTCGTTCCCTTTCCCATCGCTTTATCGAAATTGGGCAAACTCTCTGAGTGAGCAAGAAAGGGAAATAAGAGAAGGAAAAAAAAGATAAGCAGCCTATTCATCGCTTGACAATCTGCTCCTTTTGAGCGTCTTGTGAAAGATTAGTTAGAGGTTGGTAAGGAGTTCGCGAGCAGATATTGCGCAAACACTCCTGCTGCCTGTCAAAGCGGACCTTATCGTCGTTCATAGGAGTCACATGGTTATAGATGTACAGGATATCTCGGATATGGCGGTAGTGGGAGCCTGCCATCTCTGCCATCGGGACCATCATCGCCACATCGGAAGTGCAATCAAAAAAATGGCCGTCGATCTGAAAATCTTCAAACTTCACCTTTTTAAACAAAGCGGTGTAGAAAGTTTTTAAATGGGAGAGGGGATATTTGAATTGGACATAGGAACGGAGGCCGTTCGACTCTTGGACTTCTTTGGGAATTTCCCCTGCAGCATCCGCCTTAATGAAAGTATAGGGGACATATTGGAGGTGGTTTCCGCATGTCATCCACACATCGGGATCTGCATACGCCTCGTTCAAGCGTTCTAAAACATGATCGTGCGCAAGCCAATCGTCTCCATCGACCATCACAATGATTTCATCATTTTCGCAGCTCATTACAGCGCGGTAAATGTTTTCCGATGCTCCAAGATTCGATGGGTTGTCCCAGAGTTCGTATGGGACGCCGAGCGCATGCCCCTCAAAGAATTTTTCTGCTTTATCCTTCGTCGAATCCGTTGAGGCATCGTTGATGTAGATGATGCGGAAATTATCATACTTCTGTTCAAGGATCGAACCGAGGTTCTTGGCGACCCATTTCTCATTATTGAAAGATGGAACGATGACGACAAAAGGCTTGTGTTCCAAAACGGGAAAGACAGCTTCCACCGCTTTTGGAGTCCATTTTTTTTTGAGGGAAACAAAAGTTTTTTTGCTGTTGAGCCCTAAGAGGAACACGAGAGGCAAAGCCAAGATGAAAAAAACCGTCTTGGTTAGTTTTTTCATCGCTTTTCGCCCTTGGGCTCTCTTGTAGTGAAGGTCGGATCATAATCAACATGGGCTGAATGATGCATATAACGGTGCAGCGGCGCAATATCCAGCTTCTTATTCTCGTTGAACGCCTCCAATAGATCTTTAGGGCTTAAGCTCTGCATGTTACGGTTTGTCGAATTGTTCACCAGGTTCAGAGGGATGTTGACCATTCGAGAGGTCTCATGGCAAAGTCCGACCCTTCTTGGGCTGGCCACTTTAAGCCACGCGCTTTCCAGCTGATTGGGATTGGAAAAAGTGATCTTCTCGAATTGGCGCAGCACCGTCTGTTTATTATAGAGGACGACATCCGTCGAGGTTGGATAGCCCCAATATCCTTGCTGCTGTTTAAATATCCATGCATAGACATCCTGATCGACTTGCATAAAGCCAGGCTGCTGGATAGTCATATCGAGCATGTAATCGTAATTGATCTCTTTTCCCAGGCGGTAAAAGAAGCCGTAGGCCCCTGTCTTTTGCAGAGCTGAAATCCCCTTCGAAGCATCGATGGTGTCGGTAATAACAATATCATCGACAGCAAAGATGAAATATTCAGAATCGCCGCTTTTCAAAGCACGGATGACATTCGGCTGAAAATCTTTATGAGGATTAGCACCTTGCCGAACCATGTTGACTTTTGGGAAATCATCGGTTACCTGATTATATCCCTCATCGTATTCCGCTCCGCTGCTTCGATAAATAACGGTAATCTGATCGATGCCTGAGCAATATTTTTCAATGGACTCAAGAAGGGCATAAAGCTGCAATGGCCTATCATAGGAAAAAATAATAAAATCTGCAGTTTGCTGCAGATCTTCTTCCGCCTGTGGTAGTTCAAGCAGCGGCAAGTAAGAGGACCTTCGATAGATCGCTTGGGCTATCTCGAGCTGCCGCCTGCCTCGGACCTTGTCATCATTTAAGGGGGTTGCCCGGTTCCAAATGTACAAAATTTCCGGCATATAGCGGACATGAGGACCTGCCATTTCCATAACTGGAATGAAAAAGGCGACGTCGTTGGCGGCATCGACAAACTTCCCTTCATACGCAAGATCTTTGAGTTTTAATTTTTGAAAGATCCCTGCATAAAACGTCCTCAGCTGGGAAAAGCACCAATGGTTTTTTGAAAACTGGCGGATTTTCCGGCCGTCGATGACCGATTGAGGCAACGGCTGGGCAAAGTTGGCGACATGATAAGAAGAGTAGTTCGGATATTCCACATAACTGCCCCATGTGACCCAGACATCAGGATCGGCGTAGATCTCATTTAACTTCTCCAGGACACGATCATGGGCAAACCAGTCATCGCCGTCCAATACAAGCACAATTTCATCAGGGTCGCACCGATGCACAGCCCGATAAATATTTTCCATTGCGCCCCGGTTGGTCGCGTTACTGACGATTTCGAACCGATGCCGCTCTCCCCAAGAATCGACCAGCTCTTCTACCTGGAGCAATGTGGAATCGGTAGAAGCATCGTTGATATAGATGACGCGGTAATTGTCGTATTTCTGCTCAAAGACAGATCTTAAATTCTTTTCTACCCACAGACTGTTATTGAAAGAAGGAACGATGATAACAAACGGCTTATGCTCATTGACAGCAAACGACGGTTGAGCCTTGGAAGATCGGAAAAAGCTGAGCGCTTTTTTGGCAAGTTTCCCATCGCTTTTGAATTGCGTGCCCAGAAAAAAAGCAGACGCGATGCTTAAAAATAAAAAAATGAATTTGACCAATCGACTCATAATGCAAGCCCTGTTCCAGAAGAATTCTGCCATGGATCGTAACGCTATTTCTTGATTACCGTCAACCATACTGTGCTCGGTTAAGTTTTGTGAATTTGGACTCTGCAAGAGACAAAGCCTATCCCCTGGCGGGAAGCTTGAGGGTGCGGATCGATTTGTAAAATTCGCAGCCGGCCCAAATGCACAAAACTTGACCGGGCGCGGCATAACCCACAAAAATTCACTTGATTTTGAGCTGCCATCGTAATAAGCTCCCCTTCGAGCCAATTGTAAAACTCGGATGTCCGGCAAAATCGCCCTTTTAAGCCGTTTTGCCACCCTGCTCCCGAGTCCTACTCCCTAGGAGTTTGTCCTCGAGAACACGGCTTTGACTGCTCGCGCAGCTGGCAAACTAGCTAAAAATTATCGATTTTTCCAGACATCCGAGTTTTGCAATTGGCTCGTTCATTTAGTAATAGGAATGCAATGGGAAAAGCACTCATCGTCGTCGAGTCTCCAGCCAAAATCAAAACCCTGAAAAAATTTTTGGGGTCGAACTACATTTTTGAATCCTCGCTTGGCCACGTCCGAGATCTGCCGCAAAAAGGTTTTGGAATCGATGTAGAACACGACTTTGAGCCCCAATACGCCATTCTTCCAGACAAACAAGAAGTGATCGACCGCTTAAAGAAAGCTGCTAAGGCAGCAGACGTCGTCTACTTATCCCCCGACCCTGACCGCGAAGGGGAAGCAATTGCCTGGCACAT
>JAFEGF010000120.1 GCA_018240225.1 Verrucomicrobiota bacterium | reverse complement strand
AGAAATCCATGCAGCTGATAACATCCTCCGCCTAATCGATGCATTCGTTATCGAAGCAGCTGTTAGTGCATATAAGGATCTTTCCGAAGATCAGAAAAAGCTTGTCCATTTCCATATCTGGAATCTCTCTGGACAGCCTTTAGAAGAAGATAACTGGGATGAAAGCCATTTACTGGACGACAAAGCAAGGTTCCTACAAGCCTTTGAGCTTGCAATAGAGGATGTCTGATCAATTGTTAACAAGTGACTGCTCCCTTGCCTTAGGCGAAGAAGCAGTCGTCTATTCTTCTAAAGATCAACGGAAACTAGATTTTACCACCCGCTTAAGTTGCAGGCTTTTCAGAAGGAGGAGTAAAATCGAAGATCTTGATCATCCCATTTCCTAAACCAACAATGAGCATCCCATCATTGACCTCCATACAATCGATATCGCTTTCAGGAATTTCCAAGCTGCGGAATAATTGACCGCTAGAAAGATCCCAAATTTTGATCATATGATCCCCTGAAGAAGAAAAAAGCATCCCATCATGTACCTTTAGGCAGTCAGTACGAGCATAAAGGTCAACCAAAGTATGGAGCTCATTGCCGCTTTCAAGGTCCCAAACTTTGATTGTTTTTTGCCATGTACCATAAATGATCATCCCATCGCTTACCTGGAAGGAAAAAATAGGACCTTGCTCTTTTTTTAAGGTGCGGAGCAATTGACCGGTTTTAAGGTCCCAGATTTTGATTGTACTAAAGCGAGGATGACCAACATTGTAGGACCAAGAAACGACCTTATCATCCTCCACCGCTAAACCATGGATCTTGCCATCATGTTGGGCATTTCCATTATGGAGCAATTCACCGGTTTCAAGATCCCAGACTTTGATCGTAAAACAATAACAATCAGAAATGAGCTTCCCGTCTTTGACCTCAATAAAATTGAACGAATATCCGTTATTATCCGCTAAAGTATGGCGCAGTTGACCGCTTGCGATATCCCAGATATTGATGACTCCATCTGTCGAGGTAGAAATGAGCTTCCCATCACTTTCCTTTATATCGATAATATTGCCCACATGATCTTTCAAGCTATGGAGCATTTCACCGCTTTTTACATCCCAGACTGTTATCGTTCCATCGACCAAACCGGAAAAGATCTTCTCCCCTTTTATTTTCATACAATAACACTTTCCTTGATCAAGAAGAGGCACATGGCGTTGCAAATTGCCGCTTTTAAGATCCCAGATGGCAAATGATGAATCCGATGAACCAGAAATGAGGCTTGCTCCTTGCACGCTTAAGCATCGGATATCTGATTCATCAGCACAGAGAGTTCTTGTTTGATGTGTTCCTGTTTTTAATTGATGGTTGATTGCTTTTAAATGCTTGTAAAAGACGATTGGCTGTGGAATAGGCTGCGTCCTTTGACAAGAGGAAGGAAAATGAGAGGCCAAAAGAGTTTGCCATGTTGGAAATTTGTCGTTAAAGACGACCAGAAAAAAGTGTTTGCTTAACAATGAAAGCGTACGGATGTCGCTTAACTTGTTGATCCGTTTGCTGCATTCATTAATGACATCATCAGGCCAGTACTTAACAATATCATTAGTGTCTACCGGATTCGTAGCATTT
Organism: Verrucomicrobiota bacterium; assembly: GCA_018240225.1. Taxonomy (GTDB): domain Bacteria; phylum Chlamydiota; class Chlamydiia; order Chlamydiales; family Rhabdochlamydiaceae; genus Acherontichlamydia; species Acherontichlamydia pituitae. The sequence continues at coordinate 5,897 of JAFEGF010000120.1, read as the reverse complement.
GCAGCTTTTCTGGTTATTTGAGGAACTGACGACATAAAATCCTTTTTTTTATGCAAATCTCTTCGTACAGATCTGTTTACTGGGATAGGTTCTTATTTCTTGAAACAGTCGAGAAGCAGCTGCGAGTGAGCAGGCAAATCGATCGTCGTCTGACCTGCTTGCAGATCAACGACCCTCCCCTTTTCGTTTAGGGATTTACGGAGGCGTAAAGAACGGATCTCCTTAGGAAAGCGGATGAGCTGAGCCCTTGGAGAGCGGGTTTGGATGATTACTTTTTTGATCTGGTGCTTCGACCACTCGAGAGAAATATTCTCTTCATGCTGCGCAGCCAAGTTGATCAGGCGGCCCGAGTCGAAAGCTGGAAGCAGGCAAGGCAAGATCTCCCAATGCAGCTCCGTTTCTTGGAAAAAGAGGGATCGGATCAGGTTAGCCCCTTCGATCAGGTGGGAAAGCAGAGATCCGCTTTCCTGGCTGGATTCAAAAGAAGGAAGGATCCCCTGGAACAAGGTATCGTTGAAGGTAGGGACTAGGATTCCGGCAAAAGAAGCGAGGAGCCATTGTTCGCATGCGGCATGGACCTGAAGCTTGGCCCGCGATGCGCAGGCTGCCTGGAAAGCATTGAGGAGAGCAAGCGTGCCTGAAGAGCTTCGCAGAGGATGGACCGATGGGAACATGGCGCCAAGGCGCATAAAGACAGGAAAAATCTCTTTGAGATCAAAGCGCCGCAGCACCATCTCCCAATCCTGCGACTTGTGCATCCCAAGAGAGAGCCTCTCCGTTGGGATTGCAGCAGGCGCTGCTTCTGCAAGAACAGGGACTAACAGGGTCTCTTTTTGTGTGATCCGGTAGGAAACAGCTTTTCCTTGAAGGGTGCAATTGAGAGCATCTCCTGGGATTTTTTCGAAAGTAAACAGGATCCCGTCGGTGGATCTGCGGACCTCATAGCGCAGATACCCGGATGGAGTAGAGCCGAACACGCGGACTACCGCTTTTTCTAAGTCAATTTCAGCTGTAAAGTCTTTCATCGGGCCTTGAATTGCCAAATCGATAGTGAAGCTTTGGGAAGAGTTGTCGATCTTTTGCAAGATGATCCGGGTTGGATAAATGGTCGCTTGCCATGTGCTCAAAGGAATGGGGCATTGAGTTCCTGGACGGTGGGAAAAGGGATGGAGGCGCTCGGCAATGGTGATTTTCATGTGATGACTTTTCCTATGAGTCCCTTTGGGGAGTTTTCGATAAGTTGTACTTGGATCAGAGTATTGGGCTTGATATCAGCTTTAGGCACGCAGACCGTCAGGAAGTTCTCCGTATGGCCGCTGATATGTCCTTCGATCAGATCTTCGTCGCTCTCCGTTAAGACGATCATAGTGCGGCCCACAAATTGGGAACGGAGGTCGAAGGAGATCTTTTCAGCAAGGCGCAGCAGCTTCTGTTTTCTTTCATTGATGATCTGCGCTGGCACTTTGTTGGGATAAAGGGCAGCTCTTGTCCTCTTCCGTTCGCTGTAAGGGAACATATGGACTTTGGCAAAGCGGACTTTTTCCATGATTTCAAGGGTATCTTGAAAATCGGCTTCGCTCTCGCCTGGAAATCCGACGATGATATCGGTTGTGAAGGTGAAGTCGGGACTCGCCTTTAACAGCTTTTCAACCGTATTGAGGAAGATCTCGCGGGTATACTTCCGGTTCATCCGCTTGAGGATCACATTCGAGCCCGACTGGAGCACGATGTGCATCGAGTGGCAGGTCTTCTTGCCGTTCAGGATCGCATCAGCCAGGTCCTCGTCGACCTCGTCGGGATCGATCGAAGAGACGCGGAGCCTCTCCAACCCATCGATTGCATCGACAGCGCGGATCAGATCGCTCAATCGTGCAGGCTTTTCCCCTTCTTGAGGAGCTCCATCAAAATCGCCGATATTGATCCCTGTCAGGACAACCTCTTTATAGCCATTTGCGATGAGCTGCTCGACCTCCCGCACAACTTCAGCGACAGTCCTGGAGCGGGACCTTCCCCTAACGTAAGGGATGATGCAGTAGGTGCAATAGGAGTTGCAGCCGTCTTGGACTTTGACAAAGGCCCTCGTGTGGGCGGCAAAATGATCGATCGTGAATTCAGGGATCTCCTGATCGGGGAAAACTTGGGAGAGCAGATCCTCTTTGTCTTTGTTGGATACGACGAGGCTGACCTCGGGCATCGCCTGGATCTCTTGAGGGAGGCGCTCTGCCAAACAGCCGGTGACGACGAGTTTGGAGCTGGGGTTCTCCCTTGCCAAATGGCGGATCTGGTAGCGGGAAGAGCTGTCGGCGGACTCGGTGACCGTGCATGTATTGACGATGCAGATTTCAGCAGCCTCCCCTTCTTCCGCCTGGGCATAGCCTAGCCTGACCAGCTGGTCGGCGTAGGCTTGCGACTCATACTGATTGGTGCGGCATCCGAGAGTGACGACCTTAAACTTTTTTTTCCTGTCCACAAAAAATCCAAAATTTAATGGAGGGATTATGCCATTTCATAAGCCGGGAAAGCAAGGGGCAACTGTTGCAAAAAAGAAAAATCTCCTTAAGATTCCAATTAGCTCCACCTTGAGGTTTCTATGTCGATCTTTGCCGTGACCCTGTCCCTTTTCCTCGTCTTTAACGCGCTTGGAAATATCCCCCTTTTTGTAGGGCTGCTGACCAAGTTCGACGTCAAAAAGCAAAAAAAGATCATCACACGGGAGCTTTTGATCGCCCTGCTGGTCCTTCTGCTCTTTAATTTTTTTGGAGACGATATCCTCAGATTGCTCGGGATCTCGCAGCCGATCATCGGGATCGCAGGAGGGACTCTATTATTTATTATTGCCCTGGGAATGATCTTTCCTAGGCCGAATGAAAAAAAGCACGAAGCGCTCTCCCGTCAAGAACCCTACATCGTCCCATTGGCCATGCCGATCATCGCAGGTCCGGGAGCGATTGCTACAGTGATGGTCTACGCCGAGCAGCTGCATAACCACTGGTTGACGACAGGGATCATCCTGATGGCCTGGGTGCCGACCTATCTGATCCTGATGGCCTCTTCGAATATCAAGTATTTTTTAGGTCAAAAAGGGCTGATCGCCTGTCAAAGGCTCGGCGGGATGCTGATCTGCTTGATCGCCGTCCAAATGTTCACATCAGGCGTGATGGTCTTATTGCAAGAGGCTTTCCACGTCCCCAAATCATCTAAAGAGTTAAGCCCTTAATAACGGGCCCTTTCAGGAACAAACCCTTTTTCGCGAAGGGAAACAAATCCCGACCGGCAGACGATCAGGTGGTCGTCGAGGCCGATGCCCATGATCTGCCCCGATTTGACCAGGGTCCGGGTAAGCTCCAGGTCTGCTGACGAGGGAGTAGGATCTCCGCTGGGATGGTTGTGGGCGATGATCACGCTGTGGGCCTTGTGGCGCACAGCTGGATAAAAGACCTCGCGTGGATGGACAAGGACCTGGGATAGGGTTCCGACAGAGACCTGCTCCCGATGGATCAAGCATCCGCGCACATCGCGGAGCAAGACAAAGAGAACCTCCTGCTTCAACTCGGCGATCTCCCCTCTGACGAGCTCATAAGCTTCAGAAGAGCTTTTAATGGGGAACTTTTCCAGCGCATTGATCTTTTTGCATTTGGAGGCGATGCCGAAGACGGCTTTAAGCTGGATCGCTTTTGCCTTGCCGATCCCTTTGATCTCCATGAGCTCGGAAACGGTCGCTTCCAGCAGACGCTCGAGGCTTCCGAAATGAGACAGGATCTCAGTGCTGACATCCAAGACCGATTTGCCCTGCGTGCCGCTGCCAAGGACGATCGCGATCAGCTCAGGGATCGATAAAGCTTCGACGCCATCCCTTAAAAGTCTTTCACGAGGTCTTTCTTCTTGCGGCAGACTTTTTAATGGACTCATTTCTAACCTAACAGGAACGGTTGGACTTTGTGTTCGAGATGGGATGGGATCTCCGCTTCAATGAGGATATCATTTTCCTCGTATTCGCAGGTAACCACCTTTCCTTCGCGCATCAGTTCGCTGACGAGGGCGTAATGGCTCTGAGGGATGCGGGCCTTGATGATCTTGCGAAGGAGGGATATCTCCTTCATCATCATGTCCATCAGCTCTTCAAATCCCGTCTTATGCAGAGCAGAAATGGGAACGGTCTTTTTGTACTTGAGCCTGAGCTTGGCAAGGATTGCAGGGTTTTCACACTGGTCGACCTTGTTCAGGACTGTGATCATCGGATGTTCCGCTGCGCCTAGCTCTTTTAAGACAAGCATGGTGTCTTCCGCTTGGCTCTCCGCCATCGGATGGCTGGCATCAATCAGATGCAGAAGAATGTCGGTATGGACAGCCTCTTCCAGCGTGCTCTTGAATGCAGCGACTAAGGTGTGCGGGATCTTCCGGATGAACCCGACCGTGTCGATGAGGAGGATGTCCTGATGGTTGGGCAGCTCGAACTTGCGCGTTGTGGTATCAAGCGTTGCAAACAGCTTATCTTCAACGAGGACATCGGCTTGGGTAAGCGCTTTGAGCAGCGTCGACTTGCCGGCATTGGTATAGCCGACAATGGCAAATGTGGGTACCCCGCGCCGCTGTCTTAAACTTCTCTGGGTGATCCGCTGCTGGGCGACATCTTCGATCTCTTTTTTCAAACGGTCGACGCGCCTGCGCAAAAGTCTTCTATCGATCTCGATCTGCTTCTCCCCTTCCCCTTTGACAAAAGCTCCTCCGCCGGAAGACTGTCGGGAAAGGTGGGTCCACATCCTCTTCAATCTTGGAAATTGGTAGCGGACCTTGGCAAGCTCGATCTGCAGCTTTGCCTCGCGCGTTTGAGCGCGTTGGGCAAACACCTCGATGATGAGTTCTGTCCGGTCGATCACCGGGCGTTGAAAGAACTTTTCCAGGTTACGCTGCTGGTGCGGAGTGATCTCATCATCAAAGAGGATCACCTCTGCCGACTTTTCTTTGGCCATTGCCAACAGTTCATCGAGCTTGCCGGAGCCCAGGTATGTTCCTGCATCGAGCTTTTTGATGGGACAGGGCACTTTGGCCATTGTTTGCAGGCCATAGGTATCGCACAAACGTTCCAGCTCGTTGAGGTTGTCCTCGCAGCTTTGCTTATCGGCAGTCGCTCGGTAAGCTCCAATAAGCAGCGCTGTTTTAAAGGCTTTTAGTTCGAATGGCGCTGTGACATCTTCTTTTTGGATTTCTTCGGTCATCATGAGCACTCAGTGTTAAAATGAAATTTCCATGCCATCGTAGCTCAAGCGCACGTCGGGAGGAAGGAGGGCATTGGTTGTGTTGTATTCTAGATCATGGGCAAGATGGGTCAGATAGGTCGTCTCTGAACCAATGCGCCTTGCAAACGCGATGGCCTCTTCAAGGCTAAAATGCATTAAGGTCGGTACATGGCGCAGCGCGCTGAGCACCAGAATTTTTACCCCTTTCAAACTGCGGACCAGCTCATCGGTGTATTCGCGGATATCGGAAACATAGGCAAAGTTTCCGATGCGAAAACCCGTGACCTTCGTCGTCGTTTGAAAATAGCTCATGTATTGGATCGGCACCCCTTGGAACTCCCGGCGTCCGAAATCTGTTTCAAGGACCTCGAAGTCGATCTGGGCGCTGATGCTCTTGCCCGGTTCCAAAGGACGCATCATGTAATGGTAGCGAAGCTTGAGGTCATCGAGGGTCTCTTGGGACAGCAGGCAAGGCAGCGCGCACTTTTGGATAAAATAATAGACCCGCAGATCATCCAGTCCCCCGACATGGTCGAAATGGGGATGGGTGATCAAGACCCCATCAAGATGATCGATTTTAAATTTAAGCGCCTGCTCGCGGAAATCGGGCCCCACATCGAGCAGCAGCGTCTTGCCGCCTACTTTAAGCAGCCCGGCCGA
>JAFEGF010000119.1 GCA_018240225.1 Verrucomicrobiota bacterium | reverse complement strand
AATTTCACCATCGAAGTAAAAAAACAAGATAATCACATTATCTTGTTCCTCTACTGCAGCAGCCCTTAATTTTGGAGAAACTTCACCTATTAACCCATACATCAATGATAAAATCAAATTGATGCGCTTCTTATTTTTAGTGCTGTTATTTGGGTCTGGCTGGAACAATGTGAGCTCCTTTTTTGCTATAGTGAATAATTGCCATTGTGGTTGGTATTTTTTCATTTGTTTCCTTATCAAAGTAAAGTCCTATAACTTCACCACAATCGACTCGTTCTTTGAAAATACCTAATTCAGAACCTACCGACATTTTTTGTCCCTTTCCACCAAATTTTCTTATATTGGCTTCAGGATCTGGATGAATCCATTCGCTTCGTGATTCAATAAAATTTCGATGTCCTCGCAAATGCTTTCCCTGCTTATCTGCTTCCAGTTCAACTCTTGCACACCATACTTTTCTATTTTCATTCCATAACTTAGCAGATTGAATTAATGTCTCTTTTTGTTCTTGAGTTGCAGCAAGCGTTTCCAACGCACAAAGTTTTTCCGCTTTCTTTAATTGTTGAATTTTTTTTACGCCCTGAGCACCCTTAAAACAAACCGTTGTTAGGCATATATCCATTCCATATTTCCCAAAGATATATCCCGCTAATTGACCTTTATCTCGAAAAATTAAATCATCCCATTCAGTCACAAGTTTATGCAACTCAGGCACGACAATTGCAGCAAGTTCTTCCTTTGGCGTCTCTTTTAAAAATTCAATAAACTCTATTGTTGCTAAAGCAAACTGTTGAGGCATTTGAATGGGATTCTCTATGGTAGCCCAAATTAAATTCCCAATCCCATGTAAGGAATTTAGTAACATTGGGAAAAATTCCTCAGCACTACAACAAATCCCTGATTTGATTCCATCTAGCATTCCCTCGCTAAGCTCGATCCAATTCGGAGATTGAGCAGCTTTAGCATTTGAAATTGAACGCTGATGAAGAAAATCATTAAGTGAACGATCAAATTCTCCCAATTCAAAATATGCGGTAGCTCTTTCGAAAACCGCATCTTTATTTGTTGGATCCTTCTCAATAATCTGATTAAGAATCTCTACTGCCTGTTGATAACTGCAAATCTCAATAAATCCTCATGCAATATCAAGCATCAATTCTGTTTCATTTTCTGTATCATATTTTAAAATCTCAGCAACTTTTCCAGTTTCAACCAAACATTGAATGTCTTCTATACATTTTCCATAAAGACCCTTGTCATAATTGAACATTCCTCGATTAAAGAAAAATGTAGGATGATAAATATATGAATGATCATCAAATAGCTTTTCAAACTGACTTTGAATTTCACTCCAACCTGTAGTTAGTATGGATTCAACGATAGCTTTCTTTTCAAAATTTTGTGCTACTGAACTTTGCTCTTTCGCAATTAATTGACCATAAAGCGTCAATTCATCTAAGTTTCTCAACCCTTTAATTTTCCTCTCAAACTTTTTAATATTTTTTTCGTGATCAAAAATGTTCTCAGAAAAAAAAACATCAGCCCACCAAAAAAGATGATGAAATCCTGATCTAAATTGCGAGTAGTTTTCCCAATGCTGGACAAATCTTGATGGCCATGATTGATAACAACTGTTGTACATGAAAGGACTTAACAATCCATTCTGCTCTGTTTTAAGTATAATATCTTTGGCAGCATCCCTAATTATTTCAGTTCTCCATCCAAGTTCTTCAGGCAAATATTTATCTTCTTTTGAAAACGCATCCAAAGGAAAAACTAAAGCAAAAAAGACAACCAGGAGAATCTTGTAAAACGCGATCATATTTTCCTTAACCACAAAGCTTTACCCACAACAGTTTCTCAGAAGAGCAGCACAAAAGCTCATTCAGTTCAAAAAACAGTTAATGATCTTAAAACTGTTTCAACAAAAATACAAGCCGATGAAAAAGTGCTCTGACAATCCAAATATAAATCGTGAAACCTTATCACCTCTTCTCAGAAATCTGGAATAAAAATTATTTGAATTGTAGAGTGAGGTTTTTATAGAACCCACTACCCCGCCTAATATGACCAAAACTCTCATTTCCGTTGATCTATCGAAAAAACCAGACCAGCAGAGTTTCCCCTTGCATAACAGGTGGCACCCTGAAATCCCAGCCGTTGCTGAAGTCAGGCCTGGAGACCAGTTCCGCGTCGAATGCATCGACTGGACCGGCGGACAAATTAAAAATAATGACAGCGCAGAAGATGTCCGCACGATCGATTTAACCCAAGTCCACTACATGAGCGGGCCTATCGCTGTGCAAGGAGCAGAGCCGGGGGACCTTCTCATCGTCGAGATCCTCGACATCGGTTATCTTCCGGAAGCGGAATGGGGGTTCACAGGGATCTTTGCAAAAGAGAACGGCGGGGGCTTTCTAACGGACCACTTTCCCAATGCCTATAAAGCGATCTGGGACTTGAAAGGGATCTATGCGACGTCGCGGCATATCCCCCATGTCCGATTTGCCGGACTGATCCATCCTGGACTGATCGCATGCGCTCCCTCTCATGAGCTTTTAGCGGAATGGAACAAGCGGGAAAAAGAGCTCGTCGATACCGCGCCTGACAGAGTTCCTCCTCTTGCGTGCTTGCCAAATCCTCAAGGGGCCCTATTGGGTAATGTCAAGAAAGAAAACTTTCAGAGTATCGCAAAAGAAGCAGCTCGCACTGTTCCTCCCAGAGAACATGGGGGCAATTGCGATATCAAAAACCTGACGCGGGGATCCAAACTCTTTTTGCCTGTCTATGTGAAGAACGCTCTGCTTTCATTAGGAGACCTCCATTTCTCCCAAGGAGACGGCGAGATCGCCTTTTGCGGCGCAGTGGAAATAGCAGGAGGCTGGGTCAACATACAAGTCGACCTCATTAAAAAAGGAATGGCCAAGTACCATATCCTCAATCCGATCTTCGAGCCTGGACCAGTAGCCCCCCTCTACTCGGAATATCTGATTTTCGAGGGGATCTCTGTCGATGAACAGGGGAAGCAGCACTATCTTGATGCCCATATCTCCTATCGGAGGGCTTGTTTGAATGCGATCGAATACTTAACGACGTTCGGCTATACGCCGGAGCAGGCTTATCTGCTGCTCAGCTGCGCTCCTTGCGAAGGAAGGATCAGCGGCATCGTCGATATCCCAAATTCCTGCTGCACCCTCGCTTTGCCCACCCAGATTTTTGATTTTGATATCAAGCCCAAAAAAGAAGGTCCGTCAATCAAGGTAATTCAGAAAAACTGATATGAAATTATCACTGCGATTAATGTTCACCTCCTTACTCGTTTTATCTGTATTCCTCCTCTTTTTATTGGGAGCGTTTGCCTTACTTTTTAATTACCGGCAAAATCAAAACCAACTTAACTTGCTTAAGGCCAGCAAGATTGAAACTTCGCTGTTCTCAATGAGCAATGCCCTGTCCGCTTTGCTGACAAGGCAATCCTTGGTCCTGTCCATTCGAAATGTTGAGGACTTTGGCAAACTACCTCCCTCATCGCAGATCGAACAGCAGTTCGTCCTCGTATTGGAGCGGCTAAGTGCGGAAACAGATCAAAACCTCGATATCAAATCGATCACTAGATCGATCCAAGCAACATTCCAAGAACTGCTTCAAAACGAAAATAAGATAGCGGCTGGATCCAAAACCATGCTGAAGCTAAAGAGCCAGCTAACTGAAAAAGCGCTTCAGGTCGAAACAGAACTCATTAATCTAAGAGGCCTTTCAGAAAGCGTCTACGGCAACTTGTTTTTGCAAAATCGGAAAATAGTCAATCAAGTGACGAACGAGATGCGCGCCTCGAATGTCCAGAATAAAAATGCCTTAAGCGCTGAATCGTTCAATTCGGTCATCCAACTCATTGCAAGCCCCTCCGCCGCCGCCCAACGGATAACGCAGAAGCTGAATGTAGGCTTTGTCGCCCTTGACGCCTTGATGCACCAGCTCATTAACGAAGCTAATTCCGATGTATTGAACAGTTTGAAAGGCAATCAATTGCTCCAGTTGATCAACCTGATTCAGACAAACATCAGGCATCTGAAAAAGCAGCTGTCCGATTTCCCTGCAATGATGGAGATTGCGGAAGAAATCGGGGAAAAATTTAACACGATCTCCCAACAGATGGTCCAAGAAAAGGACAACCTCTTTGACCTGCGCTATGACTATAACGCCAATGACGCTGCTGTCCAAGAAGCGGTCTTGCAAGTTCAAAACAACCTCATTACCCTGCAGAAAGATTTCACCATCTTAAGCGACAATGAGAACCAGATCAAAACGGAGATTCTAGAAAGAGCCGATAAACTTTCTTCGAACAACCGCTTAGGCATTCTCCTCATCAGCTCCGGCGTTGTCCTGCTGATGCTCACATTAGGCTATTATGTCCAGCATACCAGCTCGAATGCGATCCAGATTCTGACAAATGCTATGAAAAAGCTTGTCAAGGCAGAAGGGGGACTGGATTATCGTCTGACAAAGACAAAATATGCGGATTTGAATGAAGTGATCGATGCTTTCAATACCATGGCGAGCGATTTGCATTTCACCCATGAGCATTTGCGGGAGCTTGTCGAACTGAAAACGCATGATTTGAGCCTCGCCAATGAATACCTGGCTAAATTGATCACTGAGTTGAAAGCAGCAAAAGTTCAAGCGGAAGATGCGAGCCGGATCAAGTCGGAGTTCGTTGCGAATATGAGCCATGAGCTGCGCACTCCTCTCAATGCGATCATCGGCTACAGCGAAATGCTCATGGAAGATGCTGTCGAAGCGGGTCAAAAAAGCACGATCGATGATTTGAGCAAAGTGATCGGGGCAGCAAAACATCTGTTAAGCCTGATCAATGACGTCCTCGACCTGTCCAAGATCGAATCGGGAAAGTTGGACCTGTTTTTGGAAGATGTCAATATCCCCGGCCTTGCAAAGGACATCGAAATGATCATCGGACAGCTCATTGCGAAAAATAACAACACCTTCACAATGACAATAGATCCTGAGCTGAACATGATCTTCACCGACCTTGTCCGTGTCCGTCAGTGCCTGCTTAATTTGCTCAGCAATGCCAGCAAGTTCACTAAAAATGGAAAAATTACACTGGATATTAAACCCGTTTTGCGCAACACCGAGAAGTGGATCCAGTTCACTGTCAGCGATACAGGGATCGGGATCCCTGCCGAAAAGTTAAACTTGCTCTTCCAAGCGTTCTCTCAGACCGATGCTAGCACGACACGTCAATATGGAGGGACGGGGTTAGGCCTCTACCTGACTAAGACATTCTGCATGATGCTTGGCGGAGAGATCTCTGTGAAGAGCGAATCGGGCAAAGGGTCGGCCTTTACCATCCTTTTGCCGACAACACGGGAACAAATGAATCAGCTCAGCTCTGCCAAAGGCTTGAAAAATGATTAAAATATTACTCGTCGAAGACAATGAATTGAACAGGGACATGCTTTCGCGCCGGTTGCAGCGCAAAGGATATGAAGTGATCTGCGCAGTCGACGGACAGCAAGGGGTCTTCATGGCAAAGTCCGATTCTCCCAACTTGATCTTGATGGATATGAGCCTTCCTGTCATCGATGGATGGACAGCTACAAAACAGATCAAAGCAGACCCTCAAACACAGACGATACCTATCATTGCATTGACTGCGCATGCCATGACGAGCGACCGGGACAAAGCGATCGAATGCGGATGCGACGACTTTGACATCAAACCGATCGATTTTGAAAGGTTGCTTGAAAAAATCCATAAACTGCTCCCTGGAAAAGAACACCCATGCTGAACAAAGACAACAGCAATGCCCCGACTGGAAGCGACCCATTGTCCCGACTCGTGCAGATCCGGATAAATATTGGAGAAATCCTTGATAGGCTGGTCGAAAAGCTCTCCCCCTATATTCTTGGAGAAAAGCAGAACTTATTCTCCAAAAATAGGGCCGACCTTGAAAAGATGCACGAAGGATGCCTGGCCCTTAAGCAAAAACTAATCGAGTTTTTACAAGAACAAGCAATCCAAAAAAATCTCAGCGAGCCTGATCTGCAGCAATATCTTTCTAAGGTCCGCCATGATTTGCGCAATGTGGTCAATGTGATCAATGGCTATTCAGAGATGATCATTGAAGACTTGCAAAAGAACCAGCAGTCTGCCGCTGCGGACGCTTTTTTGGAGATGACCGCGCAAGCCGGACAGATCCTTATCTTAATCGATTCGATCAAAAGCGCCGAAACACAATCCTCTCTTCGCGCAACGACCTCGATGCGGGTGAGCAAACCGATCCCTGCGGAACTGATCACCGACAGCGAAGAATTCCTCAATTTTAAGAAAAAGATCGAAATTCTCATTGTGGACGACAATGAGGAAAGCTGCCAGATCCTTCAACGCTATTTAAGCAAGATCGACTACCCGAATACCCAACTCGCCTACAACGGGATCCAGGCATTGTCCATGCTGGAAAAACACTCCTTCGACCTCATCTTGCTCGATATCGACATGCCTGAGATGACAGGGATCGAAGTGCTCCAGCACATAAAAAAAGATATCATCCAGCAAAACCTGATGGTGCTGATGATCTCTGCCGCAGATACGATGGACAACACGATCACGTGCATCCGATTGGGAGCGGTCGACTTTTTACCCAAGCCTTTTAACCCTGATTTGCTACGAGTAAGGATCGGCTCATGCATCGAAAGGAAATGGTTCATCAACAAAGAAAAGCAATACCGGGATCGGATTGAATTTGAGAAGCAACGGTACGAGAGCTTGATGAAAGCGGTATTCCCATCGGTCATCGTCGATGAATTGACGCAAACGGGCACGGTACAGCCTGCACACTACACAGAAACCGCCATTATGTTCGCCGATGTCGTCGGCTTTACATCCTACTGCGATCGCCATAGCCCTGTTGAGATCCTTGACAACCTTCAAAACTTCGTCGAAATGTGCGAATCGGTCGCCCTTGAAAACAACTTACAAAAAATTAAAACGATCGGAGACAGCTTCCTTGCATCGGCAGGAATGCTCTCCGAAAGTAAAAATCCGGTGCTTGACTGCATCCATTGCGCAAGGATATTGATTGCGAACTCTGTGAAATTGCCCTCGAAGTGGCAGCTTCGCGTCGGCATCCATTTCGGATCGGTCATCGGCGGGATCGTTGGACACAGGCAATACCAGTTTGACATCTGGGGCGATGTGGTCAATACAGCGGCGCGGATTCAGACCCAAGCCGAGCCCAACTCTATATGCATGAGCAAGCAAGCGTGGGAAAGAGTCAAAGACCTTTGCAACTGCCGCTCCTTAGGCATGAGAAACGTGCGCGGCAAGGCTCCCCTTGAGATTTTTGAGTACGTGGAAGGAGGCTAACTTGAAACTGCTGATTCTGATTTTCGCTTCCCTTTTTTCGATTGCTGCCTCTGCTGATCCTGCTCCCCCAGCCCCGATCAAGATTGGGATGACGGCAGCGCTCACCGGCCCAACCGCTGAACTTGGA
>JAFEGF010000011.1 GCA_018240225.1 Verrucomicrobiota bacterium | reverse complement strand
ACAAGCCAGAAAGGAAACAGAGGAACAAAACGGAGAAAGAGGAGGTAGCTGACAGCGTTTTCTTTAAAACCCTTCTCCATTTTTTTCAATCTGGGCCCAGCCTTTTGAAACAGCTTCTCTCCCAATGCGGACCGTGCAGAAAGAAAGAGCAAGGTCGCCCCTGTTGTTGCGCCGATCAGTACGTACAGGGTGCTTAGAGGAACAGGAAACAAAAAGCCTCCGATCAAGCTTAAGAACAACCCTCCAGGGATCGACAAGGCTGTGGCGACGATGTAGACGATGATGTAGATCACGGGAGCTGCAATCGGATGCTTGCTGACATAGAGCAGCAAGTCGCTGTGATAGGCCTTGAGGTTCTGAAAGGATAGGTCCCTGTAAATGCCTGTCGCGTAAACAATGCCCATTAAAATGACGATGAGGATGATCGGTAAATAACGTTTGATCCTCTGCTTCATGATGATTTTCCTAAGGTTTTTTTAATTGTTGGAAGCACGGTCTGCGTCAGCCATAAGTCGCTTGCTTTGCGGATCGCAAGGCTATAGGTGGGATAAGGGTGGATCATGCTGGAGAGCTTTCTCAAAGGGATCTTTCCTTGCATGGCAGTTGCTATCTGCATGAGCATTTCACCAGCGCGCGGAGCAACGATTGTCGCACCTAGAATTTTGCTGCTCCATTTCTTTGTTATGATCTTAACAAAGCCTTCTGTTCGCCCTGCCGTGATGGCGCGGTCCAATTTCGTAAATGGGACGTGGTAAACGGCAATGGAGCGAGCCTTGTAGCGTTGAAGCGCTTCTTGCTCCAAGAGTCCAATGCTGGCTATTTCTGGATCTGTATAGGTCACACGGGGAACAGGAGCGCAGTTTAAGCTTTTTTTGATCCCAAATGGAAGAAGAAGGGAAGTAAGGACCGATCGGGCTTGGCTCTCTGCGTAGTGGGTGAAAAAGGGAGCTCCGGCAGCATCGCCGATCGCCCAGATGTGCTTCTGGTTCGTTCTTCCAAAACGATCGACAGGGATCCCTTTTTCTGAAAAGAGAACGCCTGCATTGTTTAAGTTAAGCGATGCCAGGTTCGGCGACCTTCCGGCGGCGACCAGCAAAGCATCAGATTGAAGGGTAACCTTTTTGTCTGAACCCTTCTCTTGCAAAAAGATCTCGAATTTTCCTTCTCTGTAAGCTACGCGCTTAGTCGCATACCCGATAAGGAGCTCGATCCCTTCTTCTTTGAAACAATCAGTCAGAATTTGCTGTGCTTGAGGTTCTTCCCTTGGAAGAGGAGCTTTTGTTCCAATGATAATCACAGAGCTTCCCAGACGGCGCATCGCTTGGGCAATTTCGCAGCCAATGGGACCAACGCCTACGACAACAAGGCTTTTTGGGACCTTTTTCAAATCGAAGATGGTCTCATTGGTCAGATAAGGGGTTTCAGCCAGTCCTTGTATGAAAGGAATGTTCGGAGCAGAGCCCGTTGCAATCACGATCTGCTTTCCCCAAATGGTGCGGACCTCAGATTCTTTGCCGATAATCTTGATGGTGTGGGGATCGACAAACGAAGCAGTGCCTTCTAAAGCATCAACTCCATTTTTTTCTAAAGCCGGCTTATCTTCTTCAGCGCGGATCTGAGCAACGATAGTTCTAACGCGCTCCAACGCATCGTCTGCGTTAAATGGACCAGACAGTCCATGGATCCCTAAATTCTTACTGTTTAATATTGCATATGCCGCATGGGATGAAGCTATCAGTGACTTACTTGGAATGCATCCAAAATTGGTGCAATCGCCTCCCCAATGCTTCTTTTCGATGATCAATACTTTTTTTCCAGCTTTTGCTGCGCCGTTAGCGACGACTAATCCAGCAGCGCCCGAACCAATGACAATGATGGGGTATTTTTCCACGTAAAGGGCCTAGTTCTTCTTTTTTAGGTGCTGATAGAGTAGAGGGATCAAAGCAAGAAACCCTAATCCGATCAGCAAGATCTTGATTTGCGTCGTAAAGATATCAGAGCTGGAAAAATAGGTGTGCTGTTCAAAATAGTGGGACAGGCCCGATCCACCCTGGGCTAAAACAACAGCAAGAGGGAGCACGCCGACGAGCGTCGTCCAGATGAATGTCCATCTTGGAATACGCAGGACAGCCGAAGCGATATTGAGCACCCAGTAAGGAAGCAAGTGGGAAAAGCGGAAGAAGAGAAGATAATAGATCTCCTTTTTGCGCACTTTTTCTTGAAGCTTTTCGAGATAGTTGCGCTGCGTAGTGGAAAGAGGATTTTTCAAAGCAGCCTCAGCAGCGCAAAAAAATAGGGTGGCCCCTAATGTCTCGGCAAAAACGATGTAAATGATCGCAAGCGGAAGCGGAAAAAGAAAGCCTCCGAGGATGCTCAAGAAAATCGAGTCGGGGATGACTAGGCAGACGGAAGCGACATAGATCATAATAAAGTACGCAGCTGATTGGACAGGATGCGTATGGATATGGTGTTTCCACTGCGCATGCTTCAGCTGGATATACTGATAGCTGAAATCATGGTAGGTCCCGCTCAAATAGACATAGAGCATAGCGCATAAGATCAAGACAATCGGCAGGTAGGATAGGATCTGCTTTTTCATCGGCCTTGCAATATTGGAGAGACATCCCCATAACTACCACCTCAAGATAAAATAAGCAATAGAGATGCCATAATTGCGCATTAACAAGGAGTTGCTCCTTGTCGAAACTCACACAATCTAACCGGTCGCAGTATGGTCAGGGCAAAAGAATGGATTTTGCCCTGACTATCCTGTCGTTTACTTGATGGAGACGAAGGATCCTAAAGAATGGATGTCTTCCTTGGAGATCAGCTCGTAATGGAAGTCGTTTTCTGGTGGGAGCACCCCTTCCATCAGGACTGCCAGGCGGCGTGGGTTGTCACGCGAGAGGAAGTGGCGTGAAAGCTCGCAGAACCGTTCGTAGGAAAGCTCTTTGCAGCTTTGGATCCGGCGATTGATCCAGTCAAAATCCCCGTATTCGAAGGCAAGCTCATTGAGCTTATAGACCATTCCCAACATGTTTTCCGGCGGCATTTGCAGAACTGTGATCGTATTGGCTCGCATGTTCTCAAACCGCTCTTTGGAAACGACTTGGTTTAAATTCTTATTGAAGTCCTCTAAGAACAGCTCGAACCGTGCGAGCAGCTCGATAGGATAATGGGTGCTCGACTGGACTGCGAAATATTGCAAGAGCTGCCTCTCTTTTTCCGATGCGATCGCTTTTGCGATGTAGGCAGTCTGCTGTTTGGTGCGCAGCGTATCGAAGAATGCATCGCTAAGGGCAGATCCAAGGATCTGCTGGGCGCTTCTTTTTTCAAAAGTGAATGAGCCTTCTTCAATCAGCAGCATCACTCCGTTCCCTTGCCGGTCTGTTTGGTGGGAGAGCATGTAGGGGCCATACTGGTTGGAAAGGATCAGGACCTTTTTCTTCGCTTGCTCGGTAAGCGGGTAGGGTTTGCTTTTAAGCGTTGCATGGAGATCTTGCCACATCGTGTTGGCTTGAGATGTGGTCAGATTTCCATATAGCATTGCTTGGGTGTATGTTTTAGCGAAGAGGTTTTTAGAAAAGCTCAAGAACTCCTCATAGCCCACGCTTTGGATCGATTTCCATTTTTCTGCATTGGTCGCCTTGTTGAAAATGATGTTGTCCATCACTTCATTGGCCTGGCGTAAAGGAAGTTCTTTGGATGCGTTGTCGTATGAGGATGCCAAAGAGGCCTTGTAGATCTCAAACTGCTCTTTTGTCGGAGCGACTTCTTTGAAAGCGCCGAAAATTTCGTGTAAAAGCAGAGGGGCTTTGTCGTTAAAGCCCTGCACCATCATCTTGATCGAAAGCTCATCTGAGCTGAAGCCGGTGTGCATCTTCGCGCTGCTTGAAAAGAAAAGTGTCGAAGAGAGCTTTTCTTGCAGGGCGCGCAGATACAGATCGGTAAGGACTTGCGATTTTGGGCTTGGGTCGATCAACGGGGACTTGAACGTGAAAATGGAGGCGATCTCAGGGACCTGGTAGCGGGAGTCTTGCGCAAAGTAGATTTGCGCTCCATCATTGGAAAATAGAAGAAGCGGAGCATCTGCAGTTCCCGTGTCGGCTTCCTTTTGGACCAGGTCAAACTGGGTAGGCAGGAAGGGATTTTCTTGGGGCAGCAGAATTTTAGGGGAAACTTTAGCTGAGTCCCAAGCTGTTAATCGGGAAGCGGGAATTTCCTTAATGGCGTATTCCGCTCCCATCCATTGCTCCTTGACATCTGGAGAAACGCCTGTCTTGGTTGGATTTGCCAAGACGAAATAGACGCAGTCCTCAGCCTTTAACGAGTCGATAAAACTCGCAATGAAATTGGGATCGTGGATGGTTGGAATCTTCGTCTTTTCAGGAAATGTGGCAATGTCTTCATAAACCAGGTCGTCGGTCAAACGGATAACGGTGGAAAAGGCATCGCTTCGGGACTGATACTGGTAGTCGATCTCGGAGATCGTCTGGATCTCATCGAACAGGTACTTCGGAATACCCTCTTGTTTCAAACGGGCGATTGCCTGGTAGATCCGAGCGATTGCCGTATTAACTTGGGCGACTCCAAAATCGGTTAAGGACACATCGATGGAAAATAACAGGGTATCTTTTGAAAAGCGGTCGCAGCTGACATGGATCGACTCGGCGAGTTTTTCTTCCTTCAGTTCAGATATCAAACTGTTTTCCCCTTCCTGTTCCAAGACATAGGCGACAAGTTCAGGCGCTTTCCGATCGATATCAAGGGCAAATTCAGAGGGCACTTCCCAAGCAAGCGAGAGCTGTTTGATGTCGCGTACGGGTTTGATGAAGATCATGTGCCCTTTTTGCTGCGAGGAGAGCAATGATGTTTGGATGTTAGGATCAGGCACTTCGACGGCGGCAACCTTGGAGAAGTCTTGGATGGCAAGCTCTCTCATCTTGTCTAACGGCATAGGAGAGATCATGACAAGGTGCATCCGGTTGGAGCTGTAATTGGTCCGGTACCAATTTTTCAGAGCTTCTTGAGGAATGCCTGAGAGGGTTTGCGCGTTGCCGGTGGAAAACGAGCTGTTGGGATGGTTGGCATTGCCGGTTTCTTTTAGGATCATGTACTGGCGCCAGCCATCATGTTCGATATTTTTTGCATGCTCTTGATCGACTGCATGCAGCTCTCTGTTGATGCAATTCGGCAAAAAGAGGGGATCGATGAAGAAATGGGAAAATCGGTCTAAGGCAGGAGCGTAAGCATCGTTATTGATCGAGAACATGTAAACGGTGCGGTCGGAGGCTGTGTAAGCATTGACGGTTCCTCCGTGGTCGGTGATGAACTGCATGTACTCGAATTCTTTCGGATATGCCTCGTTGCCCATGAAGAGCATATGTTCTAAAAAGTGGGCAAGGCCAGGGTATTCTTTCGGATCTTTCCATGATCCCGCTTCGACGGCAAGTCCTGCAGCCGACTGCTCGACACCCGGATCGGAAACAAGATAGACTTCAAGGCCGTTGGCCAAAACTAACTTTTCCGTGCGTCTTTCAGCAAGAGCTGGATTGAGGATTGGAAGGGCTGCCAGGTCTTCAACGACCACATAGGCTGCTTGGGCAGGAACCTCTGATGCAGCTAGTGGAGAGAGGCTCATCAGGAACAGGGAAGATAGGATGATTTGTGCGCGTTTCATAGTCCAAGAATCCTTTATGAAGGTTGTTTGCCAGTTGCTAAACTTAAGATCTCTAGCAAAATCATCGATTTTCCAGACATCTTAAATTTTGTATCTAGCTCAATTGTGCATAGCTTTTGCGGACGAGGCCGCAGATGTAATCTGCCTTAGCTTCCCTCCGTTGGTGTTTGTCTGCAATATCGCTTCCAGGAAAATTTTCCATATCGATCTCTGGTCCGAACGCCAGATGGATTTTTCCCCGTTTTGCCTTGCGTATCTCGCCTAATTCGACTTGAATGGTCTCAGGCGGAGGCAGGAGCTCATGGGTTTTAAGCGTGAGCGGATAAAACTGGGTCGGATGCCCTGCGCGCTGCGCCATTAGGTAAAACATTTCGATGCTCTGAGGATCAAAGCCGGCGACCTCGAATACACCATCTTTATTCGGGCGGTCCCTTCCCCCGCTCGGAGCGACGTAAATCGCTTTTCCGCCTTCGCTCAGCAGTTCGCTCATCAGCTGCATCGTCCGTTTGTTATGCATCTGCTTCTGCGTTTTCAGTTCGGGAGGCACATCGATGTAGCGCTTGGAATAGATGCAGAGCAGGTTGCGTCCCAAGCTAAAAGGAACTGCAAGGGGATCAGTGATCACCCGCTCTCCTGCAACGAAGATCAGCTTTTCGGCATATTCGGGAGCGATTTTTTCGAGAAGGATGCTGATTGCTTGGGGATCGGCTTCTGTCTGGTGGTTGGCCAAAAAGATCGCATTGTGTCCCTTCTCGAGCGAAGCTTGGATTGGTGCAAGGTGTTCTTGCCCCACAACGGTCGATTTGTCCATTTCGATCAGCGGTTTGAGGATCTCAATGCCGAAACGATAATAGTCAAATGGTTTGCGGACCCTTTCATGATAGGGTTGGAAAACATAAGGCTCGATGCATTGCTTGCGGACCTGTTCCAAATAGTCCAAAAAGAGGCTGCGGAAATCTTCGATGCTCATTCCATGGGGGCGGAGGGCGTCTTCATACCCTTCAAAAAAATGCCTTAAGATCTCTCGGTATTTCAGAGGGATCGATTCATCGGAGGCATAAGAATTCAATTTTTCGAAAACAGAAGCAACCATGCAATTTAAGTTTCGAGTTTTTTTCCATTGATGGAAGAGTAAAATTGGAATTCATTCAAGTGGAGGTTGTCATCCACTTCAAACTTCAATTGGGCATTCCACTTTTCAGCAAGCTTGCGGAAGTAGTCTTTATCATGGTGTCCCAAATAATGGTCGAGGTCTGGGTGGGCAATCATTTCAAGACCGAAGTGCTGTTGCTGGCAGATCAGTTTCTTGATAGCCCTTTCGATCTCGATCGAAACGCTTTCGTGGCTCTTGATCAAACCGCTGCCGTTGCAATAAGGGCAGTTGGTGAAGATTGTCTGCACAAGGGATTCACGGTTGCGTTGCCGTGTCATTTCGACAAGGCCGAACTCGCTCATTCCTAGGATGGTGCACTTTGCCGAATCATCTTTCATCGCTTCTTTGAGCCTGTCAAGGACGCGCCGCTGGTTTTTGCGCGAACGCATATCGATGAAGTCGCAGATCACAAGACCGCCGATGTTGCGGATGCGCAATTGCCTTGCGATCTCTTCGGCTGCTTCCATATTGATTTGGACGAGGGCTTCTTCGACGTCGGAAGAACCGCTCTGATGGCTGCTTCTTCCTGAGTTGACGTCGATCGTGTACATCGCTTCCGTGCGGTCGAAGAAAAGATAGCCGCCGCTCGAGAGCCAGATCTTGCGGCGCAGGGCCCTGTCGATCTCCCGTTCGACGTTAAAACGCTCAAACATCGGCGCCTTATCGCGGTACATCTCCAACTTCAAAGGGTGCTCGTTGCTGTATTTGCCATATAGCCGTTTGCAGCGTTGATAGGTTGCATAGTCATCGACTAAGACTCTTTCAAACTTTTTATCCACTGCAGTCAGGATTGCGCGCTTGATGAGGTCTGACTCTTCGTATAGGCATGTTGGTCTTGAGGCTTTGTGGAAATCATCAACGATCCCTTGCCAGGCCTTGAGAAGTTCGGTCGCCTCGTCGATCAGCATTTCAGGCGTTGCGTTCATGCTGGCCGTGCGGCAGATGAGGCCCATGTCTTTGGGCATCTCAAAAGCTCGGATCAACTTCTTTAAACGGTCTCTGGAAGCCGCATCTTCGATCTTGCGCGAGACGCCGCGATGGGGAGTGTTCGGAAGGAGGACCAAATAACGTCCGGCAATGGAAATGTTCGAGG
Organism: Verrucomicrobiota bacterium; assembly: GCA_018240225.1. Classification (GTDB taxonomy): domain Bacteria; phylum Chlamydiota; class Chlamydiia; order Chlamydiales; family Rhabdochlamydiaceae; genus Acherontichlamydia; species Acherontichlamydia pituitae. The sequence continues at coordinate 18,229 of JAFEGF010000011.1, read as the reverse complement.
TAAGCCTTGCGCCTTTAGAACCGATCGGTTCTTTGACAACTTGGACGAGCACAGGCTGGTCCATTTTCATCAGCTTGGAAATGTCGGTCTCTTTCCGTTTGCTCGACTGGGCTTTGGAGATGTTGACCTCCCAGTCGAAGTCCATTTCGAACATTTCTTGGAACTTCTGCGTGTTCTCAAGGATATCAGAGATATGGATAAAGCCGTTTTCGCCCTCGTTGATGTCGATGAAGGCGGATTGGATGTTATGGAGGATATTGGTTACCCGTCCACGGTAGATATTGCCCGCGAGCTGCCGATTTTTTTTTCGCTCAATGATGAGATCGTGGAGAATTCCATTTTTTAAATGGGCGTAGCGCGTTTCTTTAGATTCAATGTTTAAAAGAATTTCTTGCATGCCTTTCCTATTTCGTTAGAGCCCTCATTCACAGGGGCATCCGGAAAGAGTTATCTTAGGGGATTTAGCGATCTTTTTCCATCAAAAAAAAAGCTGGGGGGCCCTTAGCTTAGTCGACGTTATAGTGTTGGGCGGAATGGGTGGATGTATCATAAATGGCAAAACTGGCGCCTAAAAGTTCATCCCTTGTCCTTTTCATCAAGGAACCAGGATTTAAAGAAAGTGTTTTGCCAACGGTCTCATTGATTATTTTATGGGTATGCCCATGAAAGACAACATCATAAGCGCCGCATTTGACCAAGGCGTTAACAATTTCTTGGTAGTCCCCATGAAAGACGGCAATTTTTTTGCCGTCCAGCAAAAATTCCAAGAAACGGTCTTCGTAATGGATGTCGAGTTTCAACTCTTTGCTGAATTGGATGTGGCGGAACTTATCCCCATCATTGTTGCCAAACACCCCTTTGATCGGCATACGCAGCCCTTTAAAGGAGTGCAAAATAAAGGGAGAGACCCAATCGCCGCAGTGGACGACTAAATCAACGTTGGCTTGATTGAGCATGTGAACAGCTTGTAGGATCAGTTCTTGCTGGTCATGCGTATCTGAAATGACTCCAATTTTCATGCCTTACAGGGTGTTGAGATGTGTCTTTGCCTTGTCGATGAACCGGTGCTCGACTAAACGGATCGAGCTAATGATGGTGTTGATTAAGCTTTGAGCGGAAGCGTTGCCATGGCATTTCATGACGATCCCATCGATTCCGCACAAAATCGCTCCGGGATATTCTGCATAGTGGAGCCGTTGCCGCATTTCAGCAAGGACGCCTTTTAGGTGGGGAGAGCACTCTTCTTGGGCTGTTTCTTCGAGCTGGTCGAGGACTACTCCGGCAATTCCTTCCGCGGTTTTCAAAAAAATGTTGCCTGTAAAGCCGTCCGTAACGAGGACGTCGATGTTCCCTTGGAACACGTCCCTGGCCTCGATATTGCCTGCGAAGTCGAGTTGGGAAGGGGGCATTTTTTCGAGATGGGCATAAGCTTCTCGTAATTGGGGAGTTCCCTTTTTAGCCTCAGATCCAATATTAAGCAGTCCGACTTTTGGATTGCTGATGCCCCGGATCTTCTGGAAGGCGGCGCCGATCAATGCAAATTCGATCAGGTGGTGCGCTTTGCAGGAGGTGTTGGCCCCGACGTCAAGAACGGCAATCTCATTTCTGCGCGTCGGCAAAAGGGTGAGCAGGGCTGGACGATCGATCCCTGGCAGCATCGGCAGCGACAGTTTTGCGGCAGCCATGAGCGCTCCGGTATTGCCGGCGGAAATAAAGGCGTGCAATTTCTTTTCTTTCACCAGCTTGATCCCGACGCAGATCGAAGATTGCTTTTTATTGCGGATGGCAGAGAGGGGAGCTTCCTCCATGGAAATGTATTCTTGAACGACATGTAGGGCGATATTGGGCGATGGGGAATGTCTGCCAGCCAAGACATCGACTGTCGCAAATAGCGTCAGATGGACTGATGGAGGGAATTGATCGGCGAAATGGAAGATAGCATGCAAAAGCTCAAGAGGTTGGGTGTCGCTTCCCATCAGGTCGATGCCGATGTGGCATGAGGTGCTGTGTGGGCTTCTGTTTGGCACGCTTTCTTTTTCCCCTAAAGCTTAAAGCTCTTGAATGCAAAGAACACCTAAATAAACCCTTTCATAGGGATATTTGAGGTGTTCTATTGTTAGCAAACAACGTTATTCAGCGCTAGCTTGAACGACAGCGCGTCCTGCATAAAATCCACAGTGTGGGCAGATTCGGTGAGGGATGCGTGGTTTGCTGCAGTTGGAGCAGTTTGAAACATTCTTTGGTTTTTTAGCATGGTGTGCGCGTCGTGAGTTTTTGCGAGCATTTGACGTGCGGTTACGTGGTACTGCCATAGTCTGATCTCCTTAAAAAATTATGCACTGCTTATACAGAAAGAACGGTTTTTTTGAAAGTTAAAAAATTATTTGTTGATGTCTAAATCCGCAAAAGGGAAATGGACAACCGGAGATTGTCCGGGAGAGTCCTTTGCGTTGGAATCCTCATGCAGAAATTGTTTGATCTGGTCGCGTACAGGGCATTTGCCATTGTTGCATTCTGCAAAAAGGGGGGCTTGTAGGAGCGTTGCTTCGCGGATTTCATTGCTAAGATCGTAAATTGCTGAGCGGACTTCTTCTAAAGGGACCGTGCTGTAAGCATTCTGGATGTCGATAGGAATGTGGACCGGTTCATTGCAAATGGAGCAAGGTAGGGTTGCAGAGGTCTTAATGGAAAAATGGGCCACTAAATGATCATCGGCCAAATAGGCTTCGCCTGCGACTTGGATGTCTTGCGGGAAACAGAGTTCTTTTTCGTTAATTTCCAAAAACTCGGGGCCTACTGTTTCTTTAAACTTCTCAACGTGGCCATTTTTGAGTCTGTCAACGTAGATTTTGAACTTTTCCATTAGCTTGCCTGGACTTAATTATTAGAATCCGTTGTAAAACTCATTTGCCCAGCATAAACATCGATTTTTCCGGTCAAAGCCGTTTCTCAACGGATTCTTCAGCGAAAATATTACAAAAATCTCGTATTGATCGCTATGGGTTTTTCGATTGAAGTTAATTTTCGACCGCCCCTATATTGCATGCCCGCCATATCAAACGGAGTTTATAATGAGCAGTGCAATCGAATTTGGAGCAGAGGCAAGAAAACTCACCATTAAAAGAGTTTCTAATGAATCCCACGCTTCCTCAAAAGATTTCTTGGAGAAGGTGCGAATATTCCAGTTCGCTCAAGCGAAGAAAATGCTGGCAAGCAATCCTCAATTAAAAGAAAGTTTAATTGCTTTGAAAGTGTGCGATCGATTTCTCGAAGAGAAGGTTGCCCGGTATTGTTCGAGCGATAGCCAATTAGCAGTGATCATGGAAGATGATGAGGAGGATTCTAGTTCCCATATTGACGAAGCGGCTCCGATCAATAAGCAGCAAATCTTGCTCGACTTGGTAAAAATAGGAAATTTTTTTTGCGAGTCAGGTCTTAATACGAACTATTGTCAATTGTGCCTTGCTGGAGCCTTGCTGCAGTTGGACGAAAGGGCATCTCTAAAGGAATATTTGCAGACGATGACCTGCTATCAAAACCCTCATATGCGCTCACCGCTTATGGAGTTAGATTTTATGAAGGCTGCCTATGAATTTACGCCTGCATATCTTCAATTCTTCAAGCCGCTTGCTGAAGAGGTCGAAAAGTTTTTAAAAAGCGAAGAGGCATCTAACATTTCTTTCTCAGAAAATTACACGCGCGTTTAGTGCTGCAGAGCTGGAGCTAAGCAAAAGCAGCTTTGCAACTGTTTCTGCAGTGAATTTCGAGCTTTATTTATTGTTGACTATTCCCTTGCTTCAAGGAAGAGGGAGTAGTCGCTTCATCATGAGAACAATTGCAGCACATATTTGGCTGCTTCCTGGCTAGCATTGCCATCGCCGAGCTGATCTTTGAGAGCTTGGCAGGAGGCTTTGCAGATCCTCCTTTCCGTTCCTTCGATCAAGGCTGAGATCTTTTGATAGAGGTTTTTTTCTGTGAAGTTCGGCCCGAAAAGCTCAGGGAACACTTCTGAATTGGCAATGATGTTGACGAGGCAGTAAAAAGGGAGGCGGATCTTAAGGACGTCCCGTGCTATAAACAGATCGAGCGCAGAGATGGCGTATGTGACCACAGTGGGAACTCCATGCAGAGCAAGCTCTAGGGTGACAGTTCCCGACTTTGCAATTGCAGCGTGTGCAGCGCGCATTAGTTCATAAGTCCTGTCTTGGGGAACTAGTTGCAGTTTATCCTTCCATCCTTGCTTTTCCACAATCTCTTCGATAAGAGGACGGTATTTCTCGTCTGAAACGGAAAGGGCGAACGCCAGCTCGGGATTGTCATATTTAAGCCGGGAACAAACTTGGAGCTGCAGAGCGAGATTTCTTTCAAGCTCTTTTCTGCGGCTTCCAGGAAAAATGGCGAGGATCTTTTTATCTTGTGGAAAAGGAAAGGGAAGGTAGGTGTGGTCTTTGATCCGTTGGACCAAGGGGTGTCCGACATACTCGACGCGAAGGCCGGTATCGGCAAAATAGCTTTTTTCAAAGGGGAGGATCGTCAAGAGCAGGTCGAGGTGTTTTGCCATGAGGGGGATCCGTTTTTTTCCCCAGGCCCAAACAGAGGGGCAGATGTAATGGCAGAGTTTTCCTTGGAACCCTTTTTTTCTTAAATGCTTTGCCATGCGCAAATTAAAGCCGGGATAGTCAATAAAAAGGACGGCCTTGGGCTTTAAGGTAAGGATCTGGTCTGAGACAAAGTAGAATTGGCGCATCAGCTTAGGCAATGCTAAAAACACATCGACGAAGCCCATCACTTGAAATTCTTCCATCGGAAGGACGCAGTTCAGTCCTGCAGCGCGCATTTTCGGCCCTCCGACACCAAAGATACGGAGCGTTGGTGAGAGCTGCTTTAAGGCTTCGAGGATTTTTTCGCCGTGCAGATCAGCGCTCTTTTCTCCAACAAAGATAAACAGACCGCACTCCGTTAGTTTTTCTGAATGTGGACTGGCTGCCCGGTTAGCGCCCAAGGACGCTTCACCTGTTACGCACTGCGAAGGTTCCCCGAACCTTCTCGTGTTTCCACAGCCTAATCGATCCTCATCCTCACCCTTCCCACGCGGGGAAGGGCTTCGTCTGTCGGGACCAGTTCGCAGCCAAGGCTGCTTCACCTGCTCCTCACTGCGAAGGTTCACAGAACCTTCTCGTGTATTCGCAGCCTCGATTAGGCTGTGTCTCGCAGAGTCCAAATTCAGAAAACCTTCCTGCATGCGGTTTAGGTCACACGACATCGATTGCGCCTAGTCTTTCTGCGATCCATTGAGCGCCATTATGGAAGACCTCTTTTCCTGTCCCATGCCCTTGATGGCCGATGGAGGGGCCGACGATCAGTTCGATCTGGGGAGAACGGAGCTTTTTTTCTAACGCTTTTTGCGCCGCCTTTTCAACGAAGTCGAAGCAGTTTCTCGTTCCTACCCGGGTGTCGAGGTTCCCGATGTAGAAGCGGATGTTCCTGTCCCAAACTTTATCGACGAGGTTTTCAAGGTCGAGCTCATTGGTCAGAGGGAGGTCTGGAATTTCTTGAAATTCTTTAATGGCGGATAATTTGGTCAGCGGGGCAAAGCCGACAATCCAGCGAAAGTGGGGAATTTGAGCGGCAGCGTGGGTCGCAATAAAGGCTCCTCGCGACAGGCCCATTGTTCCCAGTCGGTCAGGCAATAAGATCCCTTGATGGATGAGGCCTTCCACGGCGCATTGCACCTTGTCGATGAATTCCCGAATGAAGTTGCGGCCGGAAGCGATCTCTTTTGCCCAGATGGTCATGGCTTGCGTCGCAGGGAGCTGGTACCCGTGTCCGGGCAGCGTCAATGAAAAGATGCGCATGGGCAGGCCGGAAAGGTAGGCTGCGGGTTGGTTAAAGGGGTCTTGGCACAAGCTCTCTTCGGAGGAAAGGGCAAAGTAAAATAGAGCAGGAAGGGGTCCTTCCGAAATATCGGGCCCTAAATAGGCGACTTGGATATCTGCGTCCAGATCGAGGGTATTGAGGGTCAAGTCGTTGTCGAGCATTGATCACTCCCTGGATGGTTTTCTCCTGCGCCTGCGTTTGCGCCGGACGGGTTGGTCTGGAGAACTCACTGCATCGTGCCATTCTTGATATGTTTTTTGCAAAGCGGGCTGTATGCAGCAGCGGACCTCTAAAAATTTGAGGGCCTTTGGGAATTCAGGATCGTTGGGGATCCGGATTTTCCGATTTTTTTTCTTGTCGAGCGGCGTCAGCCGGTACTGGGACGTTAAAATTGAGGCGAGCGTTCCGCGGATCCTGCGGGGAATGTGGAAGAAGGGATGGAAGACCTCGTCGATCTGGTGGTGGACCTCTTGGTAGATCTCTCCTAAATGGGGAATTTTTTCCCGGTCGACGTAGCGTACTTGGAACCGCTTTTCAAGCAGAGGGAAGACAAGGCAGGCAAGAAGGATTGCGCGGTCGAGGGGCTGATTGGGAGGAGCATGGAAGGTCGTATCGATCTCCTGCAAGTAAGGATAGACCTCCTCGCCTTCGGATGATTCTAAATACTCTCCTAAAACGGGCATAAGCAAGTGAAGCATCCCATGTTCGGTCATCAATCGGAAGAATGCTTCCGATGCGCTCGATTCGAGCATGCGGAGCAGTTCTTCTTGAACGCGCGCTGGAGAACTTTTGACGATCTCGCTGCGGCATTCGAGAAGGGCGATACGCGATGGAGGGTCGACATCAAATCCAAAACGGGCTTGGAACTTGATCAAGCGGAGCATTCTTACTGGATCTTGACGAAAGCGGATAAAGGGCTGTCCAATTGTGCGCAAGATCTTTTTTTGGATGTCCGGATAGCCGCCGACGTAATCGATGATCGTTTGGTTTGCAGGGTCGTAGAACAAACCATTAATGGTGAAATCGCGGCGCTTCACATCTTCTTCGGGAGATCCCCATTTGTTGTCGCGGATGATGAGCTCATCGGTCTCAGTGTCGCCCGAACGGAATGTGGCGACCTCGATTACTTTTTGCCCAAACCGGATGTGCGCAAGACGAAATCTACGGCCGATGAGGATGCAATTGCGGAATAATTTTTTGATCTGCTCAGGTTCTGCAGATGTGGAGATATCGAAGTCTTTGGGTTTTTGATCGAGAAGCAGGTCCCGCACGCTTCCTCCCACAAGGTAAGCGGTAAATCCTGAGGCGCGCAACTTTTCCATTACATAAAGCGCGTCGGGATCGACTTTGCTAATGGGAAGCTGATGTTTTTCAAAAGGATAGATCTTCTGTTCCACTTCACCCTTTTTGGGATGGTTAATTTGAAAAATTAAGAAATGTCCATTCTATCCGATCGGCTCGTATAAAGTCAAGGGGATGAGAACCCTACATCTTGTGACTAAGAGGTTTAAAATCGGTTCTTTTCCAAGAATGCATTTTTCCAATGATAACTGTCGAGCAAGCCATCCAGAGGTCTGTCTAAAAGATGGTAAGCGATGTACAACGCCTCCAAGGATGCCAGCCCCCGATGGGGATCGGAGCAGTCCTCTTGCCGCCTCGGGTATGCGGTGATGTATTCAGATGGAATGCTCCGGCATTCAAAGAGATGAGGCTTCTGCAGTTGCCGGAACATGGTCTGTGCATGGCGCCAGGTGCCGTCGATGAGGAAAAGACCGTGCTGCGCATCCATGGAAGTCAGCGGCGGCCCATCAAGCGTCAGCAAGACATATCCCGTCAGATCGGGAAGATTGTCTTTAGGATAAGTGAAGAACCGCATGTCTTCTCGGGACTCAAGACCTCTTAAACTGCACTTTTTCAAGTTCTCTTTCCGGTGGCGTAAAATAATTGTAGGCGGAAATGTTTTCATTTTCTATAGAGGGAATTAAATAGGGCAAAATATTAATTCAATCCCCTATTTATTTCAACAAGCTATGTATTTTCATTACTTGTTAATTATTTTAACCTTTTTTCTCTTTAATTTAGGACATTCTGCTCCTGAAAGTTCTCTTCTTTCAATCGATCCCCAGCAAAAGCAAAGCATCCCTCTTTCTCCGATCTGGTCGCAAGAATTGGACAAAGCCTTTCTCCAAGCGCAGGAAGAACAAAAGATCCTGATCGTCGCTTTTTTAGGGGACGGTTGGTGCCCATGGGCTGAAAAAATAAAGAACGATGTCTTGAATGCTCCAGAATTTTTGAAAAGCCTTAAAGGGGTGGCGCTTTGCGCTGCAGTGAATTTAGATGAGGAAGAATCGGAGCGCAATAAAGAGCTGCGCGACATTTTCCATATCGACCAGTCGCCGACAATTGTCCTCTTCGACTATTCCCAAGAAGAGATCGCCCGCTTGGGCTTTCTTCCTCTTTCCGCTAAAGATTTTGCTGCGCAGATCCTTGCGCTGGCGCAGGATTTTGAAGAGGTGATCGCTTTTTTAAAAAATCCCAAAGCAGCGAGCTCGGAAGAAAGGATCACTCAGCTCTATCTGAATGCCAAAAAGCTCTCGTCCAAATCCTATCTCGATCAGCTCATGCAAATCGGGCTAAAAAAAGAAAAAGGTTCATTTTTCATCCTTGAAAAATATGCCCAAGTGCTGGAAAAGTCTAAATTTAAGTCAGAGGCTGTGCAAAAACTGCGCAAGGAACTGATGGACAAGGACCCTGACAACCGGATGGGGACCCAATTAAAAATGGCGGTCCTCGAATTTCAGAAACTGGGAGCAAAGGTCAAAGGGAAGAGGAGTATTTATAAAGCAGTTTCCCCTTTGGTCCATTTCGCTGAAAAGTTCGGAAAGAACGATCAGGAAAATTTATGGAAAGTCGAAATGATGATCGCTCAATTCCTCTTCACTAAAAATGAACGGGAGCAGGCCCTTGTCCATGCCAAGGCTTCCTTGCAGGCTGCGCCTGAGAATGTGAAGCCTGAAGTGAAAGATGTGGTTGACTATATGACAGGATCGTAATCGAAACTTAACCTCGACTTTGTACTTTTTAACGACATGTGGAAAGAAAGACCGACACTGCCGCATGGGGTCCTATGCGGAACCGATTCTGATCAAGAATGGCTCCTCCCTTGGTGGTGGTCTCGCTTCAAAGACCATAATGATCTTCCAGTGACATTCTGCGATTTTGGCATGTCGGCTGAAGCCCGCCGCTGGTGTGAAGAGAGGGGAGCTGTCATCGATATCGTTTTGGCCCCTTCGCTCATTGCCCCACAGGAAAAGATCCCGTCAGAGCTCATTGAAAAATGGGAATCGATCTATGGCCCTGCCGTTTGGAAGGCGCGCGGCAGCTGGTTCAAAAAACCATTGGCCCTCCTTTCAACGCCGTATCTCAAAACAATTTGGATCGATCTTGATTGCGAGATCTTAGCTTCGCTCTTAGAGCTATTTGAAACGTGCAATTCAGATCTTCCAATAGCCCTTGTGCGCGAGCCCATTTCATCCCACCTTCCCCGTTTTCATCCCGATATCAAGTACAACAGCGGAGTGATCGCCTACCAGCATGGCGCACCCTTCATTGAGATGTGGGCAGACGAAGCGGTTTGCTCCAACCACCTGTTTTGGGGGGATGATCCGTTATTGTCCCATCTGATCTCGAAAGAAAGATATGAAGTCAATGAGATCTCAGAGATTTGGAACTGGAGGATGAACTACGGATTTTGTATGAATGCAAAGATCTATCACTGGGTAGGCAGCGGCGGTAAAGGCTTTATTCGGGAAAGGGGCGGCATTAAGCCGGCGCTCGACTCTTTTTTTGCAGCCTGCGGCAAGGCAAAAGGATGATCTGATGGACAAGGCGTGCACACAGTGGCAGTCGGAGCCAACTTATCCCAAAGGGATCATTTGCGGATCTGATGAAGCCCAGGAGTGGCTTCTTCCCTGGTGGTGGTCACGCTTGCGCGACCACAATGACCATCGGGTAGTCTTCTGTGATTTCGGAATGACGGAAGATGCGCTGAACTGGTGCCGTGAAAGAGGGGATGTGGTCAAGCTTTCAGTTTCATCCAAAGAGGCAGCTCATAAGGAGAGCTTTTCTTCTGATTTTATTGAAGTATGGGAGAAAAACTACACAGATGCTGTATGGAATTTGCGCCAGGTGTGGTTTAAAAAGCCCCTAGCTTGTCTGCATTCTCCGTTTCAACGGAGCATCTGGCTCGATCTTGATTGCGAAGTCTTAGGACCGCTTGACGAGCTATTCGATCTTTGCAGCAATGAAAGCCAGGTCGGAATAATGCGCGAATTTGCCAAGTCCCACCATCCCCGCTTTCATCATGAGGCGCTTTATAATAGCGGCGTGATCGTTTTCGAACATGGCGTTCCCCTCATTGAAAAATGGGCTTGCGGCGCCATCGAACTAACGGACCAGTTTGGAGGCGACGATGTCCTGATTTCCCATTTGATTAATTCATTGAGGATCCCTGTCGAAGAGATTCCGGAAATTTATAATTGGCGCATTTCCCAAGGGATCAATCTTAATGCGGTGATCTGGCATTGGCATCGGGACGGAGGAAAAACATTCATCAGGAACTTCGGCGGAATTAAACCTGCGCTAGAGCAGTTTAATCAGATAGGGAGAACCTAATGCAAGAAGCTCCTGCACAATGGCTATCCATGCCGGTCTTTCCCAAAGGGATACTCTGCGGATCCGATGAGGCGCAGGAATGGCTTCTTCCTTGGTGGTGGTCGCGGCTGCGCGATCATAATGATCATCCGGTTGTGTTTTGCGATTTTGGGATGTCGGAAAAGGCATTGACGTGGTGCCGTGAAAGGGGAGAGGTGATCTCGATCCCAGCTTCTCCCGTCGAAGTGGCGCCTAAAGAGGCCTTCTCTTCCGACTTTATCGATTACTGGGAAAAAAATTATACCGGAGAGGTTTGGAGCTTGCGCAAGGTCTGGTTTAAAAAGCCGTTTGCCTTTCTGCGAACTCCCTTTCAACGGACAGTCTGGCTTGATATCGATTGTGAAGTATTGGGAAAGATCGATCCTCTTTTCGAGTTATGGAATGCTAAGTCTCAGATCGCGATCATGCGCGATTTTATTTCTCTTCATCTGCCTGTCCATCATCCCGAAAGCATTTATAATGGCGGAGTCATCGTATTTGAGCATGGAGTCTCTTTGATTGAGCAGTGGGCGTCAAGTGTTTTGGAATCAACCAATCAATTCGGAAGCGATGATATCCTCCTCTCCCATCTCATCAATTCAATGCAGATACCTGTGGTCGAGATTCCAGACATTTACAATTGGCGCATTTCCCAGGGAATCAATCTCGATGCAGTGATCTGGCATTGGATGCGCGACGGGGGTAAGACGTTCATCCAAAAGTTCGGGGGATTTAAGCCTGCCCTTGATCAGTTTCGAGCAGTCAAATAAAGGAGACCGATCATGCAAACAATCTCAACGCAGTGGCAGTCGAAGCCGATCTATCCAAAAGGGATTATTTGCGGATCTGATCAGGAGCAGGAGTGGCTTCTTCCCTGGTGGTGGTCGCGGCTGCGCGACCATAACGATCATCCAGTAGTGTTCTGCGATTTTGGGATGTCGGAAGAGGCTTTGCAATGGTGTCGAGAAAGGGGAGAGGTCATACCGGTTGCATTCGATCCATCCAAGGTAGCCCAAAAAGGGGAAGTCGATCCCGCTTTGGTGAAGCTATGGGAAAATTGCTACACCAGCACAGTCTGGGATTTTCGGCATGTTTGGTTCAAAAAGCCCTTCGCTTTTTTGCGCTCTCCGTTTCAAAAAACCCTATGGCTCGACCTCGATTGCGAAGTGCTTGGATCAATCGATCCTCTTTTCGAAATGTGCAATGCAGAATCACAGCTTGGGATCATGCGGGAATTCACCCTCACCCATCTTCCCCGCTTTCATCCAGGAGCCCTATACAATAGCGGAGTGATCGTCTCCGAACACGGCGCTCCGCTCATTGAAAAATGGGCCGAGGGCTCGTTGACGATGACCCATGAATTTTGGGGAGATGAAGTCTTGCTGTCCCATTTGATCAATACCATGGGCATCTATGTGAACGAGATACCGGGGATCTTCAATTGGCGAGTCTCCCAAGGGATCAACATCAACACGATCATCTGCCACTGGGTGGGATGCGGAGGAAAAGTCTTTATCAAAGAGTTCGGCGGATTCAAGCCAACGTTGGAGCAGTTTCAAAGATCATGCAAGAATGGGCAGTCTCGCCAAGACCTCTCTCATTAAAACAAGCAATATTGAGTTCTAGAACCTAGAACCTATCTTAACAAAATTTTTCGCCGAATTTTTGGATTATTTTATCGATTCTTTGATCGTATCTCATTGATAATTTGATGAATAAGCGATTCGCTTTAATGCGAATTACCTCTCGAATTAAGAAGTGTTTTGGTTTTAAAAATATTATTATATCAATTTTAAATCTTAGATTGTTAATTAGTTGTGTGGTTGAATTTTGCTGGTTTAATATTAATATATGTTTTGATAAAGTAATTACTTGGTGTAAAAAGTAATAAAAAATAGGTTTTTTATGTCAGTTTCACAAGTAAACAGTCAAACGCCAAAAACAACAGAGATCGTTCAATATTTTCCTGAAGAAATAATTTACGAATTGACTAAACACATCAACACGTTAAGCGGCATTCGTGCTCTGTCATTGGTAAGCCAGCATTTTTTTCAGGTCATCTTTAGCAATGAGTTTCCGAGATGGAGTGCTCTTTTAATGCTTCATTTTCCTTTCTCTTTTCAAATGACTACGTCTCATCTAAAGCCAATGGACCTTTATCAAAACTTAAAGGCCATCGATCATAATATGAGGATAGGAACATATCAAACACGTACTTTAGTTGGTCATGAACAAGGGGTCTCTTGCTTAGAGATAAAAGATGGGATGGTTATTTCTGGCTCAAATGATGGAATGATTAAGATCTGGGATCTTGAAAGCGGTCAAGAGCTGCGCAGCTTAAGCGGACATAAAGACTATATCTCTTGCCTAGAGGTAAAAGATGGGATGGTTATTTCTGGTTCATACGATCAAACGATTAAGATCTGGGATCTTGCAAGCGGCCAAGAACTGCACTGTTTAAGCGGCCATCAAGGCGTTATTGATTGCCTAGAGGTAAAAGATGGGATGGCTATTTCTAGCTCATCTGATCGAACGATTAAAATCTGGGATATTGCAAATGGTCAAGAGCTGCACAGCTTGAGCGGTTGTCAAAACAATATTTCTTGCCTAGCGGTAAAAGATGGGATGCTTGTTTCTGGCTCGTTTGATCGAACGATTAAAATCTGGGATATTGCAAACGGTCAAGAGCTGCACAGTTTGAGGGGACATGAACGTGGCGTCACTTGTGTAGCGGTAATAGATGGGATGGTTATTTCTGGTTCATTAGATAAAATGATTAAAATCTGGGACATTGCAAGCGGCCAAGATCTGCACAGTTTAAGCGGCCATCTACGAGCTATCAGTAGCCTAGAGGTAAAAGGTAAGGCGCTTATTTCTGGCTCAACTGATGGAGAGATCAAAATCTGGGATCTTGCAAGGGGGCAAGAGCTACACAGCTTGAACGGTCATAAAGACAGGATTAATTGCCTAGAGGTAAAAGATGGGATGGTTATTTCTGGCTCAAATGATGGAATGATTAAAATCTGGGATATTGCAAACGGTCAAGAGCTGCAAAGCTTACACGGCCACCAAGGCCAGATCAATTGTCTTGGGGTAAAAGATGGGATGGTTATTTCTGGTTCAGATGATCAAACGATTAAAATCTGGGATTTTACTTCCACATTAAAAACTGCTAACGGATAAGTCGAATGGGTGAAAGTCTTTGAGCAAAAGTTGTTTTGCTTGTTACATAGATGATCAAATTCTTTTCCTATGGAGAGGGCAGATCGTAAATAACCAATTGTATTTTTCGAAAGGCGTGTGCTATATCCTTGTTAAGTTTTTTGCCTAGGGGGGATATCTTATGGAATATGAGATCTTAACACCTGAAACGCTTCAAAATTATATCCGTCAAACAAAAACTCTTAAAGATTTGATAGGGGATGACCCTTTTAAGATCAAAGAAGTTGGAGATGGCAACCTTAATTACGTGTACATTGTCGAAGGCGGGCAAAATGCGATCATTGTCAAGCAGTCGGTCCCATTTCTGCGCTGTGTCGGAGAGTCGTGGCAACTTTCAAAAGATCGGATGTTGTCTGAAATTGCCGCCTTGAAAAAATTTTACGAGCTGGCTCCAGAACACGTCCCAGAAGTCTATCATGCAGACCCTGAGATGTGCTTGGTCGCCATGCGCTATCTTGGCGACCACATTATCTTAAGAAAAGGATTGATCGCCGCAGAGGATTATCCCCATTTTGCAGAGCACGCCTCATCTTTTCTTGCCAATACGCTCTTCAAAACATCCTCTTTTTTTCTATCGAGCAAGGAAAAAAGCGAATTAGAAGCGCAATTCAATACCAATCACGACCTCTGCAAGCTTTCGGAAGATTTGATCTTCACATTTCCTTACATGGCGCACGATAGCAACCATCATTTTTCTGGAATGGAACATTCTGCTTCAGAATTGCGTTCCGACAGCGAGTTCAAGAGGAAGGTCTTGTCTTTGAAGTACCGGTTCATGACCCAAAAAGATGCCCTTTTACATGGGGACTTGCATACAGGGTCGATCATGGTCAATCGGCGCGATACTTTCGTCATCGATCCTGAGTTTGCCTTTTTTGGACCATTCGGCTTCGATATCGGAGCGCTGATCGCTAACTTCATTCTATCGTATGTCTCTCATGCAGTTTGTGACGCAGATAAGAGCTATAGCATCGGACTCTTGAGCATTTTGAGGGAGTTTTTGGAGAAGTTTCAGACAAAATTTTTAGGCTTGATCCGCTCTCACAAGGACAGCGCTGTGCTTATCCCTGGATTTTTCAATGAAGAAGAGCTCGAGAAGTACTATCAAGAGATCGTTTTGAAAATGATCCAAGAGGGATATGGCTTTGCAGGCTGTAAAATGGCAAGGCGCATTTTAGGCCTTGCAGGCGTTGCCGATATCCGAGGGATCGATGATCCCGAAAAGCGCCTTTTTGCTGAAAAAATGGCGCTTGGCATCGCTAGAGACCTTGTTAAAACCTTTGATCAGATCAAAGACCCTCTTGCGGTGATCGATAGGATTGCCCATGCTCAATGATATCAGTATCCGTGTTAAAATCATCGATGCTGCAAAGCGGCTCTATCAAAAAAACATGCTTGCAGCTGCAGACGGCAATATCAGTTATAAAATTTCCGACGACTGCATTTTGATGACGCCGGCCGGGGTTTCAAAAGCATATATCACGCCGGAAGATCTCGCTGTCATTACCCTCGATAACAAGATAATCGCTGGCAATCCTTCTAGCGAGCGTTTGATGCACCTTGGTGTCTACAACAAGTGTCCCCAAGCCAAATGCGTCGTGCATGCCCATCCACCGACAGCGATCGCATGGACCATCGCAAAGCCAGATCTTTCCGAGCTTCCGAGCGAGTGCCTCTCCGAACTGATTTTAGGCGTGGGAAGGATCCCGATCGCTCCTTATGCCCGACCTGGAACAGTGGCGATGAGCGATGTGCTTTTCCCTTTGCTGTTAGAAAATCCTGTCATGATTTTAGCGCGGCACGGCGCCCTTGCGTGGGCAGGGACTCTTGAAGAGGCTGTCAATGGGATCGAGCGCTTGGAGCATACCGCTGAGATCTTGCTGAAAGCGGAAATGCTTGGCGGGATCACCCGATTGCCTGAAGTCGAAGTCGCTTATCTAAGGGAAAAACGGAAGCAAATTTGTGAAAATGGGAATGTACGAATCTTATGAAAACTTTAGAGTCCCTTGCGCTCTCTTTCCGAGATGGTTCCTTAAAAGTATTAGATCAACAAAAGCTCCCTTTTGTCGAAGAATGGCTCACCTGCCATTCTCCTGATGAAATGGTGGAGATCATCAAAGAGCTGAAGGTCAGAGGGGCGCCTCTGATCGGAGTTGCAGCAGCTTTATCGCTTGCCCATTATGTCGAGATGGGCGCTTCGCAAGAGCAAGTTGAGCTCGCAGCGCAAAAACTTGTTGGGGCAAGGCCGACAGCCTATAACCTTTCCCATTGCATTTCTCGGCAGATGGCAGCCTATGCTAAAAGCGGCGATCTGAACAGCATCATTCAAACCGCTGAAGAGATCTTTGAAGAAGACAGGCGGCTCAGCATGGCGATTGCTAAGCATGGCGCTTCGCTTATTCAATCGGGAGAGACGATTTTGACCCATTGCAATACAGGCGGGCTTGTGACAACAGGGATCGGAACTGCCCTTGGCGCTATGATCCAAGCCCATCGCGATGGAAAGAAGATCCATGTGTTTGTCGATGAGACGAGGCCCTTGCTGCAAGGCGCCAGGCTGACATGCTGGGAGTTGGAAAAAGAGGGAATACCTCACACGCTCATCTGCGATAATATGGCCGCCTCAATGATGCAAAAGGGCCGGATCCACCGCGTGATCGTCGGCGCAGACCGGATTGCGACAAACGGAGATACGGCAAATAAAATCGGCACCTATTCCGTTGCAGCGCTTTGCTTTTTGCACCAAATCCCTTTCCACATCGCAGCTCCGAGGACAACGATCGATTTTGGATGCTCCAAAGGGGATGAGATCGAGATCGAAGAGAGGATGCCGCATGAAGTCAAAGGAGCATTTGGCACATTTGGCGATATCAAATGGGCCCCAAAAGCCTCTGCCGTTTGCAATCCGGCCTTTGATGTGACGCCTGCAAAATGGATCACGAGTTTTATCACTGATGTAGGAGTGCATTCCTCCATCGGCTCAATACAAGGAAAATAGCATGGATCAGTTTAGACTCATCGGAATCATGGGAGCAATGGAGGAAGAAATTGTTACCTTGAAGCGCGCTATGCAGAACCCTACGAGCCATTTCATCGGCGGAAGGGAATATGTCATTGGGAAACTCTTTGGCAAGAATTGCGTTGTTGTCTTTTCCCGCTGGGGCAAGGTCGCAGCCGCAGCCACAGCTGCCATCTTAATTGCCAAGTTCGGCGTCGAATGCATCCTTTTTACTGGAGTTGCCGGGGCCATCAGCTCAACGCTCAATATCGGCGATGTCGTCCTCGGAACCCAATTGTACCAGCACGACATGGATGCGACGCCCTTTTACGCCAAAAGGCAGATCCCTTACCTCAACGTTCAATTCTTTGAAGCGAACGCTCAGTTATTCGAGTCGACAAGCAAGGCGGCCCACTCTTTTTTTGCCTCCTCTTTCTTCGAACAGCCGATCTTGAAGGACTTTTCAATTGAAACCCCCCGTATTCATCATGGGATCATCGCAAGCGGAGACCAGTTCGTTTCAGAAGCAGAGAAGATCAAGGTCTTAGATGAAGAAGTGCCTGGCACGTTAGCTGTCGAGATGGAAGGCGCTTCGGTAGCGCAGGTCTGTTTCGAGCATGATGTTCCGTTCATGATCATACGGACAATTTCCGATCGGGCAGATCATGCGGCCCCTGTCGATTTTCCTAAATTTGTATCGAGCATCGCGACCCATTATTCTTTGGGAATTGTAGAAGAAATGTTGAAAGCGTAAGGATTATTCGACGGTTTGCATGAATGAAAAGTTTTCAATAGAAATGTGTAGTGATTTGGATTATGAGGGGATGGTAGTTGATGTTAGTTATGATATGGAAACTATTGCATCTATAAATTACGACAAAGGAATAGATAATATTGAGATAGAAGTTTACCCAATATCTGGAAAACTTAAGTTTCCGTTAGATGATTTTTTCCTTGTTCTGGAAAAGTCAAAACAACTAGCAGTAAAATGTGCTAAAGAAGATAAGTTCAAAAACGATGAGAACTTATAATTCTGATTGCCGTTTTTGTACGATCGGCCACTTTTTGTTTTGCAATTTCTTCTGTAAAAAAACGCGATAAGTGCATTTAAAAACTTTTCCTAATCGTTTTGCAATGATTTTTTCAATAGGTCTTTTCCCGTTTTCCATTTCGCTAATGTGGTGTTGACTGATATCAATGGCTTTAGCGAGTTCGATTTGGGTCATCGCAGCTTTGTAACGACTGGCTCGCAAGATTATCCCAGGCTCGTCATGCTTCTCAAGGTGCTCTTTCATACCTTCACGCCAAGGAACAAGATCACTTTTTCTTTTTGGTGGTTTCTCACCCATGTCTTACCACAACTATTTATACTACGTTTTGTATAGCTAAAAATGGTATATTGTCAAATTTTCTTTAGTTGATTATTCGACGGTCTGCCAG
>JAFEGF010000118.1 GCA_018240225.1 Verrucomicrobiota bacterium | reverse complement strand
AAGCAAGCCAACAGTTTGGCTTGCGTCAGGCAATCGAAGTGAAGAAGCCTGCGACTGAACCGGCGGTGGAAGCGGATTCCTGTTCCGAGCATATTTTATAATCAATCATTTAAGGATTGGGTTTTCATGATTAGTTGCCTAATCAACCACAAAATGTTCCTCTCCACCACAAAAACCACCTAAAAAACTCGGTTGCATGTCCAGCATTTTAAGCGCCTCTTCGAGGTGACTGTTGGAAGACAAATCCAAAGATGAACTTTTAGAAGATCTCCGCGTTATTATAGAAACTCTCAAAGCGAGCTTGCCAACAGAAGCCCCTCTCATCTTTTCCAATGCTATTGACCCTGCCAGAGCGCTGCATCTCCGTGAGGCATGCCTCCATCGGATTGCTGAGCTAGCTGAATCCGCTTATGATGCCTTTGTGAAGAAAAACTACGTTCCTGCATATTTGCTTTCCCGGGCCGTGATGGAGACGCTGGCGTTGTTCTGGTATTTCTGTGACAAATTGGAAGATGCGATAAAGACGCAAGATCTCGAGCATATTCGAGAGATGTTGAGTAAGGCTCTTACGGGAGCAAAAGCAGCAAAAGCAAAAGAGGTCGGTTATTCTTTAGACCCCATACACATTTTAAAGTTGATACGACACGTTGCGAAGTTTGCCCCGCCTTTTGAACATCACTATGATTTCCTAAGCGAGGTTTCGCATCCAAATGCCGCAGGACTAACTAGTGCTTATGTGCGAATAGACCGGGATCGAAAGATGGTCTACTTTGGTAAAGAGCATGGCCGGTTTGTGAGTCTTTTGGAGCTTGACCTTAGAGCGCTAGCAACAAATCTTAATGCTTTCATGGATCTGTATGACAGGTCTGCAGAGCAGTTTAAAAAATTTCAAGAGCTCTGCGAGGATGTTGGGAAGGATCAAGATTTGCCCTTATCCGAACCTGATACTACAGTGTCAAGATAGGGGAGAAATGTTTCATACTGTGAAACGGAACCGCTTGAAGTTGATGATGTTTTTGTTCCGCTAACAAGAACGCCAGCAAAAAGAATCCCATCGATCTCATTAAGGGTTTTTAGCCCGATTTGCTATACGCCACCGCCGCTGATGCTTCTAAAACTAATTGGAAGGGTGTCGAGTGTTTGGCCGTGAAGGCGCTCGCAGATGTCAACTGTAGTGGCCAGCGATTTGTAAATTACATGTTTTAAGGTGTGGAGTTGTCGATTGCCAGAAGCCATGGAAACTGGATGAACGGATCATCAATGGAGCCATATGAGGAAATCAGTTTGCTCTAGAAGTTCACAAAATCAATGAGAAGCTACTCCACAGTAACCCTTAAAAAATGTCATCTTCGTCTTCATCATTTGATGTTGAATCGGCGTATTCTGGTTGGTCTTTAATTAGTGGCTCCTTACCATCATTTAAAAATTGCTTTCCCTTTTCTACGTCCTTTTTTACAATACAGATGTAATTTGTGCCATTCTTTTTTGAAATGCGGTTCTCTAATTCCCAACCATAACCATATAGACCGAAGGCTGCTGTTAATACATGCATGGTTAATTGCTTAGTTTTCCGTTTAAAGCCATCACGTTCTTTTAGTATTTTTTCTATTACGAAGAGAGGGCGTTCAGTCTTTTCCCCAAAATCATCAATTATTAGTTTTGCTGCCTCATAATGAGCTTCACGAAGTTGCTGTAAAGAAGGCATTGTAAGTCCGTCGGTAGGAGAAATTTCTGGAATTGACGTGCGATCGGGTATTTTGCCTTTCAGTGGTAAAAGTTGGTCATATAATTTTTTAGCATATAAATCTTCAGTTTGAGAAGGAAGGGAAAGACGTCTATATAAGTCGCTAAAATTAAAAGCCCGAAATGGAATTGGAAAAGTAGATTTTTCTCCTGCACTCGACCAAAAAACCCCTTGACCTTCTATTGGTTCATTCAAAAGCCCTGCTAATATATCGTCACTAAAATGACCATTTGCATTTTTAAGAGCTGTTAAATCTCCTCCAGAAATAAGATGAAAAACAAAAAAATTGTCTGTTTGAGATAGGATTTCATTGTCAATTGCTCCAGGTTGCTGCGTCACAAGAACAGCACCCAAATGGTATTTTCTTCCTTCCTTAACCCATTCAATAAAAGGAGCATGGGCGGTCGATGAACCTTCTAACACTTTTTGAGCCTCTTCAATTAATGCAATCGTTGGTATCCAAGCGCCCTCTGGTTTCGTGTGTTCTTCGACATTGTGCTCAAAAATCATCCTTAACAACATCGCAGAAAGGGCAGTAGCGGCTTGCCCTCTCATCATAGATAAATCAATAACTACTAATTTACCATCCGCAAGCGCCCGTTTTACCCCAGCTACCAATAAACTTTCTGGATCATGGAGCCGTGCAACAATATCAAGCATTGTAGAACGAATACCCAATGCAATTGCTTCATAATTGTTTGTTGACAATCTGCAAAGTTGCTGTATTGCTCGAGTATCTAGTTCTCCTAAACGTTTTAATTCTAAGTAAGCCGCGTCCACTAATTGAACCCATTCGTTTTCTCGTATACGCATTAGCGCTTCTGTTCCACGTTGATTCATCCGATCTAAGGAAACTGAGCAAGATAGCACTAATTTAGGGGGAAGGTCGCGGAGGTTTATTTTAGGCGTGGAGATTTTAAAAGCATTGTAATAAGGATTTGGATGCTGTCGATCTGTAAAGACAACAATAGAATCTTTAAGTTCCGGTATGTCGCATAATCCCGGAGGAGAGTTAGCACCTGATCCAGGCCAAAAGTAATCACCATCAGGATCAAGTATCAAAGTGCCAACAGGCTTTTTGGTTCCATCATGCATCGAAATAGTAGGCTGTTTTTCATATAAACGAGCAAATAAAATCTTCAAAAGATTTGATTTTCCATAGCCAGAACGAGCCAGGACAGCAGTTCGACGAGACACCATTGATTGTGCATCAAATTTGGGTTCGACTATTGGTCCCTTTAATATGAAGTGATCTGAGAAAGATTTGGCATAGTTGGAGCCTTGCGCATAGATGAACTCACCAAAAGCCAGAAAACCGATCGAAGCTCCAAGCCGATTACCTCCAGCTACCGCCTTAAGGATATCATTATTTGCAAATGAAACTTTGGCTCCCATGTGAGGAAGGCGCCGATGCGAGGGAGTAAATATAATTTCCTTTGAATTGCTTCTTCGCAACATACCTAAAATCCTTATAGAGCAACGGTACCGAAGAAAGTCTTTCTTGATGTCTTCTGCTAGAGGTCTCCGCTGATCTACAGCACGAGCCCCTAAATCCTCTCCTGCAGCTGAAGCAAGCTTTCCGTGAGATGATATTGCCGTGATTCTTCCAAGAACAGCTTCATCAGGACGTTCGAGTTCAATTATGATATAGCGCCCAATCATTGGTTCGGATTGAAATGAGGGATCATAGTTTAAAGTAAGTTCGGCCCCAAAGGTTAGTCCTCCTTCGGATAATCCTAGGAAGAAACCTGCAGCCTCGTTTTGATCAAAGATCATTTATTTTTCCTCTTAGTATCTTCTTGCTGCCAGATCTCCGGCAAGTTCAAGACGATCGACAATGTTATTGTTACCGACAAGTGATCTGATCGATTGCATGATTGCACGATTAATGATCTCCGAGTCAAAATCCGTTAATTTTGCTGCTTCGTGAGCTCTCTGAAGTGCCATAGGGTAGGATGGAACTGGGAAAGAGTCGACTGAATCTCCATATAAATGTCCGATAATTCGATCAGCATGAGAAATTTGGTCGTCAAAAATATCGACAACCCAAATAGGCATTGAGTGTTCTGGAGCTAGTCGAACAAAGTGCATAGTTCCAAAGACAAATTTTGAGTCTTCATTACCATCTTCAACTTCATGACGAACGCCGAGAGAAGTTAAGGTGTTGTTATCTGAATTCCGTCTCGCGCAAAGACCATCAGTCCCTCGATTTAGTCGCTCTCTTCCTCTAGCAAATTCTTCAAATTTATATGCACGCACCTCAATTTCTCTGGGAATCCTGACCCAATAGGGATTGCCCGTTGGAAAAATATTTTCCATGCTTAAAGCTAAGCGATAGAGATCAATTACCGAAGAGTGTTTTGCTAACCCTACAAAAAAGATCTCCTTTTTGTCCCGTTCCCGCAGAAGCTTAATTCGCTCTGCAAGCAAATCTCCGATTACCCTAAAATAATCATTTTGAAATAATTTTGTGCGAAGCAAGCCATCACGAACTATCAAAGTTGATTGCGCAAAATTTGCGTACATTATCCGCTCATAAAGTACGGCCCATTCCCAGAGGTCTCGATAGGAAACAACCCATCCAGAAGTTTGCTCTGGGCGCGATGAATCGATCGTAATAGATCCACATAAATCACTGAATTTTTGAATCTTTCGTCCGGTAGCTTGCTCTAGATCATTAATTAATCTGCCAATTGCATTTAAATTTCCAGTATGAGGATCAGGACCACGATCTTCTTTAAATAGTTCATTTAAATCGGTAGAGAGAGTAAGCGCTTTAATCGCAAGAGGCTGACCATCACTATCGACTACTCGAATTAACTGATGATGGAATGGATTAAATTTAAATGAATGATTTCCGCCGTCAGTAGAAACAATAGCGAGTGTTGTCGTTGTGTAATGATTAATTTTGCGGACACCAGTTTTGATTCCAAAACGGCGTAAATCATCAATCAAAGAATCCAAAATTTTTTGGTCAGCAATAATTCCATTAGCGATTGTTTCTTTAACTAACTGTTTTTCTCGCTCATCAAACATATCGTAACCTTTTCATTAAATTAACTTGTTTCCTTTGAAGCAGATTACGTCAATTTCCTGGACTGCCTTTGATTTTTTTGCATTAAGGCCCATTTGTTCAGCTTGGCGAGCTGAGCCCTCTGCAAAACCTGCGTCTTTTATTGTTTGGATATTCCATCCTGTGTTTCTTATAGACTCGGCAATTATCTCTGATGGATCGGATTTCGCACTTGAAAGAGCCCCAAATCGAATTATTAGGCGAGCTGTACTCTTGGAATTTCGCGCTGCATTTTCCCACACTCTTGATAGATTTCTAATAAAATGCTCTTTTGATCCAAGAGCAACCTGTCTATGATCTCTATAACTTGGACGATCGGGACCACCTAAAAACCAAAATCGCAGCCATTGGTCGGGTAAGTACGTTGTCATTCCAAAATAAGGAGGAGAGGTAATGATGGCATCAAATTTGATATGAAAATTTGTTTGCTTACATGCGTCTTTTTTCAATACCTTTCCTTCACATCTAGGCAATGAGGTTTCAAAAAACCTTTCAGCTCTTTCTTTTATTATTTCTAATACATTTGCTTTAGGAGGGGTCATTCCTCTTTGTGACCAGTAGCGAACACTATAATCAGGTTTTGTGGCAAAAGTCCTAGGCATCTGGTTTGAGAAATAAGAAATTTTTGTTTTTAGAACAGGACCATGCAAAGCTCCAAGAATTATTGCCCGTAAAGATTCGACCACACTGCCACTGCGTCCGCGCAAGCCTCTTCGCAATCGTAAAATCTGATCAAAAGTTTCTCGATTAAATGCCCAGCGCCAAAAATCACCTGAAGGACTAGGATCTGGATCTAAATCAAGAAGCTTCTCAGCTAATTTAATGATTTGCTGAGGGGAGGAGCTGGAGAGTTTTGCTCGAGCCACCGTTACTGCTATGGGGTTGATGTCAATTCCTACTGCTGAATGTCCTAATTTTCTTGCAGCATATAAGGTGGTGCCACGACCGCAAAAGGGGTCCAACACCCAACCTTTATCCATGTCAGCAAGATGCTCTAATGGAAACTCTACAGGGAACATCGTGTAATAAGGACAAATACAATTTAGCGCCATATTTATTGCCATACTTATAGTTGAACTTCATTAAAAAATCAAAATTATTGGTGTAAACAAATTAATTTATCTGTGAATTGAAAAAATTAATAACCAATATGTTCAAAAAAATCACATCAGATCGTAACAGATATTTTTTTAACTCATGAAGTCAAATCGACCCCATTCATTTTTTTAGCAGACCCTCAGAGCTTTGCCGAGGTCAAAAAACAAATTTTGAATCTTTTTGGGTATATCCGCTGCAGTATACGTATGGTTATGTCGCTTGAAAATGGTAGATAAGGATTGCAGATCATTACGGTCCGGGTGGAACGAGGATTGTTCCTGCCATTTTATTGGATTGAGTCTTGGAAGGCGCCGCATCTATAAGATCAGTGTACAAGAACGCTTCTCCTTTTGAAGTAGGGTAGTTGTCTGCGAAGAATGCAGCAGCGATGTTATTTCTCGTTGCCTGTGTGATGTCTTCGTCATTCACATACGTTGGAACAGGGATCTGGCAATAGTCATGAAATGTGCCTGCGTCCATCAAAAGCATCTTGACGATGGCAACGCGGTTTATTTCCATTAAATCAAATAGATCTTTCAACTCCGGCTCATTACTTAGCGAGTGTTGCTGGTGTACTATTGGAAATGGGATTTCTTTGTAATATCCATGTTTGCAAGGGCCCCTATGTCGATCCCAAATGGATTGTAATCTATCGATATAGACTTGTGGAGCGGGAGTTATGTTCGTGATGAGGCTTGGCACGCCTGTTAGAAATAAGCTGAGATTGGTGGAAATTTTGTTTCGGTGTTTGTGTGTAGGATTTCCAGCAAAAGAGTCTACAGCAGAAAATAGTTCCGCAAATATAGAATCTGCATAACGCAATCGTTCCCATAATACCCCTTTGAGGAAGGAGCGTAGATTTGCATAGGCTCGTTGAAATTGGTGCTTTGATGCCAAAATTTTTAACATGAGGGGAAAATACTTGCTCGCCCGTTCAAGGTCTTCTTGTTCATATTGTAATAAGTTCTGATCGTCGACGTGAGTAAAAAATGTGTCGAGAGAGATGTTCGATCTATGGTCGATGCGGTTGGTTGTTCGACCTAATAAGCCGTCTTCGGGGGTGCTGTAGTTGAAAGATCCTCCGATGTGCATATAGAGGGGTTTGGCTAAGTATAAGGCTCCTGCCATTACCCAAGCGTAATGGCTTTTTTGATCAGTTGGTATAGATGAATCGACCTTGATGCATGAGTGGCACACACCCATCCCTAGGCCGTGTCCGGGATAAACCCAAGCGCCTAACCCTACGTGACGTTCTAAGCTGGAGCCTTTGGGGGCTCCATGCTGGACAGCGTGATATGGAGTGGGTGCTAAATAAACGCCCGGATAAAGAGGCGTTAATTGGCCTTGCAACTCGGGGGCAATGGAAAGATGCGTGAAGAGGAGGTAATGATCGTCAGGTTGAGAAGATTGAGGCATGTGTCGCTCGTTTGTTGAATTATTTCCAGTGTATTTTAACTTGTTTATTTATTATTTTTGCAAGTCTATTTTCTTGTTTATTTATCGGTCTGTTTTTGAAGAGTGAATACTTATTTCCGAAAGCGATCAAGATGCAAGTTTGACTCCGAGCATTAATAAACCTGGCAAAGCCGGGTTTTTTTATGCCCGGAAAACGAGC
>JAFEGF010000117.1 GCA_018240225.1 Verrucomicrobiota bacterium | reverse complement strand
TTTTGTGAATTTCGACTTGCTGCGACATTGTCAAATCGATCCTCATCCTCACCCTGCCCACTTGGGGCAGGGCTTCGTCTGTATCTAACCAGTTCGTGCCCAAGGGCACTTCACCTGCTTCTCACTGCGAAGGTATGCCGTACCTTCTCGTGTATTCGCAGCCTCGATTTTACTTTGTCTCGCCGAGTCGAAATTCACAAAACCTAAGCGGTCGCAGTATAACATTTCCACTTTGGAAATGAGGATAGCTGTCGGAAACATTAAAGAAAAAAGTTAAAATTTATTTTTCCACATCGTAAAAGAGAGGTTGGAGTTTAACCATGTTGAAATATCTTCCGATTTATTCCGCCCTTCTTCTCCTCGCCAGCTGCTCCCATCGGGAAAGCGACGATGGCTCATGGGTGCACGACGAGGTGCAAACGCGAATTGACAAACAGGTGCGCTGGTTCCAAGGCAGGCCTGAAGACCTCGAAGCGCAATCTGCGATCCAAGCCATGCTCGAACACGACCTGACAGTCGATGCCGCTGTCCAAGTCGCGCTTCTCAACAATCCATCTCTTCAAGCGACATTTGAAGAGATTGGGATTGCAGAAGCTGATCTGATCCAAGCAGGGCTGCTCAAAAATCCGGTGTTTGACGGGTATGTCCGCTTTCCTAATCCCAGCTCTGAAGTCATCAATACCCAGTTTTCCGTCGTCTTCGGATTTCTCGATATTTTTATGGTCCCTCTGCGTAAAAAAGCGGCGCGCACCCATTTTCAACGGGCCAAATCGCTCGTAGCCGACAGCGTTCTTAAACTGGCAGCGCAAGTGGAGCAAGCCTTTTATTCCTACCAGGCGCAATTGGCGCAGATCGACCTGCAGCGCCTTGTCGTCGACGCCCTTGAGGTGAGCTTCGAAGTCGCCGACCGGCAATTCCAAGCAGGCAACGTCAATTCCCTCTTTGTCGAACAGAAAAAAATCGAGTGGGACCAAGAGATTGCCGCGTTGGAAGAGATGATCCTACAGAACGAGATCAAGTATGAAGAACTCAGCTGCTTGCTCGGACTAGAAAGCGACAACGCACATTGGAATGTAACATCTGCCTTAGCGGATATCCCGCCTCACGATCCATCGATAGAAGAGTTGGAGGATTTGGCGTTGGGCCAACGGTTCGATGTGCTCGCGGCTCGTCAAGAGGTGTTGGTGATCGCCCAAGTCGGCGCCCAGAAAAAATGGTGGGCCTATACCGATGCGCTCGTCGGCGTTTCCTATGAAAGGGAGGCAGATGGTACGCGCGAGCTAGGTCCCTCTTGGGAACTGGCAATCCCTCTCTTTAATTACGGTCAGGCCGACAGGCACCGCTTACGCTCGCAGCTCAACCAAAGCAAGCAGAACCTCAAAGCCCTTGAACTCGATGTGCGCTGCGCTGTGAATGTCGCTGAGCAAAAGATGGCGACAGCAAGATCGGTTGCAGAATCGTACGCGTCCCAGATCCTTCCTGAAACAAAAGAGGTCCTTGAAACAGGCCAGCGGATGTACAACGTAATGGCGTATGGAGTGTACGATCTGTTGGACAACAAGATGCAAGAGGTAGAAGCGCTCATGAAATACGAAATGGCCTTGCGCGATTATTGGATCGCGCGGGCGGAAATGGAAAGGGCGATCGGCGGCAAAGTGCCTCTTTACCAAGCGGTGTCTGAATGAGAAGATGGCTCATCCCATTCTTTTTTCTGTTCGCTGCAAAGGTGTGGAGCTACACGCCCGTTGAAACACCGAACGTCCCTACCCTTCCTTTCGCCATGGACAATGGGGTCAAAGTGTTCCACCTCATCGCAGAGCCTGTGAAACAGGAATTTGTAAAAGGAGTCGTCTTCAACTGCTGGGGATACAACGGAAGCACGCCAGGGCCGACCATTGAAGCTGTCGAAGGAGACCGAGTCCGCATTTTGGTCACGAACAACCTCCCGGAGCCTACGACTGTCCATTGGCATGGGATCCTCCTTCCGAACGGAATGGACGGCGTTACAGGACTGAACCAGCCCCCGATCCCTTGCGGCGAGACCTTCGCTTATGAGTTCACCCTCCGCCAGCATGGGACCTATATGTACCATCCCCATTATGACGAGATGGTCCAAATGGGGCTTGGCCTGATGGGATTTTTTATCATCCACCCCAAAGAACCGGAAGATCCGCCGATCGACAGGGACTTTGCGATCTTTCTCCAAGAATGGAGCATTCCGACCGGCGCATCGACTCCGAATCCGATTACCCTCGATTTCAATTATTTCACCTTCAATGGAAAAGTCTATCCCGGTTCCAGCCCGCTTGTTGTCCGCACTAATCAAAGGGTGCGGATCCGCTACGGCAACCTCAGCATGGACAGCCATCCAATCCACCTCCACGGCTATGCATTCGCTGTCACCGCCGATGGAGGATGGAGGCGTCCAAAATCCGCCCAATACCTCACATCCACGATCAATGTTCCCGTTGGCGACACTATCGACATCGAGTTTGTCGCCGATGCTCCGGGCGATTGGGCGCTGCATTGTCATAAGACCCACCACACGATGAACGGAATGGACCATAACATTCCCAATATGATCGGCGTCGATTTCAAGGGGCTTGAAACAAAACTGAACAAACTCCTTCCCGCCTTCATGCCCATGGGGCACACAGGAATGGGCGGCATGAGAAGAATGTACACCCAGCGCCATATGCCCACTCCTCCCAACTTCTATCCTCCTAAAGGAGCTCCCGGGCAGTTCGGAGAGATCGATATGTCGGGCATGTTCACGATCGTCAAGGTCCGCGACGGGATCACAAGCTATGCCGATCCGGGCTGGTACCAGAACCCTCCGGGCACAGTCGCAGGCCCTTGGCCCATTCCCAAAGCCCAACAGGACAAAGCCCCATGATTCAGATCGACCACCTTGATCATCTCGTTCTGACCGTTGCCGACCTTGAAAAAACGGTCCAGTTCTATACCTCCATCCTCGGAATGACCTTGGAGGAGTTCGGCGAGCGCCGAGAACGGAAAGCGCTCCGCTTTGGAAATCAAAAAATTAATTTGCATTTGAAAGGAAAAGAGTTCGAGCCGAAGGCAAAGACTCCATTGCCTGGCTCTGCCGACCTTTGCTTCATCGCCCAAACATCGATCGAAGAGGTCCAGTCCACCCTCAAAGAGAAGGGGATACCCATTGAAGAGGGCCCCGTCAAACGGACCGGAGCAACTGGCTCCATCCTCTCCATCTACTTTAGAGATCCCGACGGCAACCTGCTCGAGCTTTCCAACTACTTCTAGAATTTGCTAAAATTTATCAAACCGTAAATCATCCAATTGATTTAAATTCACGGTCTTAGCTATGATGGTCGCTTCTATTCCGGATTAGCTCAGCGGTAGAGCAGTGGACTGTTAATCCATTGGTCGCAAGTTCGAATCTTGCATCCGGAGTTTCCTTTACATATCGAGTCATGGAAGTAGCCCGCTTAAGATACCCTTACTCTAAGTTTTGGTTAATTTTTTGGGTGATTTTTTTTCTGCCGATTGCCTTAGTCCTCTTAAGCCGTCTAGAATCAGTTTCACCAACCTCAGTTCAGAAGTGGAAATATAAAGGCGTGAGGTTTTGGCTTTATTTCTGGGCGATCCTATTTTTTCCTATTGCTATTTTGCTGCTCATCTTGAATGAAGTTTTAGTCAAAAATCGCCGCGTTCGTAAGCCCATTTCTAAATCGACTCATTAAAACTTTGGAAGGCTTCCTCTCTTTAAAATACGACAAGAGTCTAAGAGAAGCTTTGCAAGGTATGGTTAATAGGGCATCTTGGGGAGGGGATGATTCCAAAGACTATCGGAGAGTATAAGCTGCTCTTACGTCACGTTTAGTAAGTCAAAAAGACTTAGCTGAGATTGATTCTTGCTGCATAGGGTGCACCATTTTTTCTCATATACAACATCTTCGGCGCGAGCTGTCCACTTATGCCCTTTTTTACAAATCATTTTTATCTTAGTTTTGCCCTGTAAATATTCAGTTGATAAACATTTACCACCATGATTGCTGGCAAATTCTTGGAAATATTCTATTGAGTATTTTCGCCTATTATTTCGCGCACAAATAGGGCATCCAGATTTTCTTTTTGTTCGGTTTGCAATCGTTGCTTGCCACGAATGGCCTTTTTCACACTTCCAAGCTACTTTTTTGTTTACATGAGGAGTAAGATCAGATGGGTTGAGGCCCTCGTTTAACTCATAATCCCATTCAGACAATATTTCAGGGTATAAAGCTGCTAAATTATTTGTCTCTGAAGCATAACGCCCATAGCAAAATGGACAGCCTGAACCTCGAGCTCTGCTGCTACAAGTTGCTTGCCATTCATGACCTATGCGACATTTCCACCAAAATTTTAGATTGGAGTTTGGAGTGATCTTTT
The DNA here is from genome assembly GCA_018240225.1 of Verrucomicrobiota bacterium. GTDB lineage: Bacteria > Chlamydiota > Chlamydiia > Chlamydiales > Rhabdochlamydiaceae > Acherontichlamydia > Acherontichlamydia pituitae. Next base: position 3,168 of record JAFEGF010000117.1, on the reverse strand, counting down.
CAGGGCGAAGAACGCCATTTTTTTCATGATGCCATTCATTAGCTAACTGTGGATGTATTTTTACTAAATTCCATTCATTAGTTGCCCTATTGGGAAGAATACGAGGGCAGAAAGGGCATCCTGTGTTTTGGCTTGAACGATTATTTAGCGAAGTTTCCCAGGTATGGCCCTGCTTACATCTCCACCAAACATTTTTATTGGCCGCAGGCATAAAGTGCTCGGGAGATAAGGGAGCATTTAAATCATATGCCCATTCTTTTGCAAGGTCTGGTCTTTTACTAGCAAGTGAAAGCTCGTAAGGAGGTGCGGGAAGGTGGGAAACTATTTCCCGATATAGTTTGCTATTAAGAAGAGAGCCCTCATTAATATACTTTTGAAGCTTTTCACGTTCCGTATTGGAGAAATCAGTATACTGAATGATTTGATGGACAAGACTAGAGATTATCGGAAAAAAAATATTTGACCATTTAAAAGAAATGTCACGTTCACTTAATAACGATAATCCATTTTCTCTTAAACGAAATAACTGAATACCCTTTTCTTCAAATGCTTTTTGTTTGAGGGTGTCATTTTTGGATTTGTCTTTATGCCAATACACTCCGTCGATTTCTATTCCAATTTTTTTATCTGGAAGAAATATATCACATTCATAGGTTTCTATTTTTTCACGCCAAGAGACATTAGAGAAGAGTGCTTTTATTTCAGCATAAACAGCGATCTCTATTCTAGATGTCTGGTGCGTGCATTTAGGGCAACCTGTGCTGTTGTGAACTCTAGTGCCAATAGTTCCTTGCCATTCATGGCCATGTTTGCAAATCCACCAGACTTTTATTGTGCCACCTGCCATTACATCTTTAGGAGTTAATGGGTTGTTTTTAGTCGGATGCCAGTCTTTTGCAATATCGGGGCGTAGAAATGCAAGGCTATTTTCATTGCACAATTTGCGATTTGAGCAATAAGGGCAGTTACCTTGGTATCCTTTTCTTGTTTTATTTGAAATTGTAGCCTGCCATGAATGGTTCTTTTCACATTTCCACCAAACTTTTTGATTTGCTCTCGGGGTAAGCTTGAAGGGGTCAAGATGCATATTCTTTTCAAAATCCCATTCTTTTAATAATTCTGGATATATCAGACCAAAATTTCGTTTCTCAGTGGATTTTTGGCCAGCACAGTAAGGGCAGCCCATCCCCCGATTTCGGCTATTGATGACCGCTTCCCATTCATGATTTTCTGTGCAAATCCACCATGCTTTTATTCCTGAACCAGATGAGACATCATTTGGAGTTAAATCTCCATTTTTTGATGAATGCCATTGTTTTGCTAGGGTGGGATTTTTTAATTGTAAGGTATTCTCTCTTAGAGCTAATCCTAAGGCTTGTTCAATCGAACGACCCTTCTTTAATGATTCAATTACGTGCGTATATGCGCGTTGATAGTGTTTTGCCGCTTCTTTTAGAGTTTTAAACTCATTGCCCTCTATTTGAATGGGGATACCAGACGTTTTAGATGCAAAGCTTGGGGGAGGTACCAGACCTACAGCTTGCTCAGGGGACCAACCTTTTGAAAGACGATAATCTACTGTATTGCGTGATTTACCAAATGCTTTCGAGGCACCTTCAAGGGAGTCATATTCGTTCCCTTGAATAATAATTTTTCTTTTGTTGGATGGTTGGGTTGTTTGTTCTTTTGTTAACTTCTTTGGATCCATTTTACGATCTTCTTAGCCTATTAGAAACAATAGGGAGCGATTATACCTCTTACGAAAAAGTTTTCCATAGTTTTATGATAGAATCTTAGGAGAGAAGAGATTGATCGTGTTAGTTTGCTTATCCAAACCTATGACTGTTTTGCCCCAACTTTTGGGAAAGTCCATCCATAAGGGGTTGACCGCTAAAACGTTGAGAAAAGAAACCTAGTCAAAAGTTCGAAGTGTTCCCAGTATCTGGGGTTCTTGATCACGAGATAGTTATGGTAGGCGCTGTAACCGTCTTTTTTGTTCTCTAGGGGAAAAAGCTCTTATTGCATCAACAAATAGATTAATGAAAAGAACTGATTGCCTGTTCGAGTTGTTCTTGGAAGGAGGGAAGGTACTCTCGAATGGTTTTCCAAATGATGTCATGATCGACATCGAAATAGGCGTGAATTAGTCTATTTCTCATTCCAACAAGTTCTTTCCAGGGAAGATTGGGAAACCGCTTTTTTGTTTTCTCGGTAACTCTATTAGCTGCTTCTCCAATAATTTCGAATTCTCGTAAAACAGCAGAGAGGAGTAAGCGGTTTTTATCTAACGAAGCCCTTCGTTTCCCTTTTGCAAACGAGAGGATTGCTTCTGCGGAATCGAGCATATGTTTGAGTCGAGCCAGATCCTTATTTTCCATAGATAGTCTTTGCGTGAGTTAAAACATCGCTTCGGAAATAAGGGCTTAAATCATTTGGAGTCTTTAGATCTACGCGATATCCAATAATATCGCTAAGCTCAGATTCCATTTTCATCATGCCAAAGAGATGAGGTGTGTGTTTTTTTTCAAAACGCACAAGGACATCTACGTCGCTTTTCTTTGTAAAATTTGAGGTTAAGACGGAACCAAATAGAGCTAGATAAGCAATATGATACTTTTTGCAAAAACTCTCTATTTTGCTTTTTTGCAAACGGATAGGTAGCTTTCTCATCTTAAGAACTCCTTCCTTTTTATTTTATCTAAGTTTTGTCTATTTGAAAAGAGTTATAGCACTCGCTACCAAGAGGGGGCGATCAATAGTCACATCATCTTCAACGAGACGCCCATTTAGAAAAATTGACAACATCTGGTCAAAATATTCCGGGCTGTATTGAAATCCCTTGCTGCTTTATGCGCTTTATTAGCCCGTCATGGCGGTAAGGATGCGCCGCTTTCCCGTAAATGTCGAGCGTCCATGCATGGCAAGAATGTTGTCCAAAACCAGCATATCGCCCTTCTGCCAGGGGAAGTAGATGGTGTTTTCTTCTAAGACATCCAAGATGTGGTAAAGGTCCTTTCGGGGGATTCTTGTGTTATCGGCAAAAAAGATATCGTGGAGCAGCGTGTGTTTTCGGCAATAGAGGATTTTGGCGCCGATATAGTTTTTCCAACCTAAGAATTTTGGATTAAAGTCGAAGTGGTGGGCTTGGTTGAACCAGACCTCTTCTTG
>JAFEGF010000116.1 GCA_018240225.1 Verrucomicrobiota bacterium | reverse complement strand
ACTAAAGCTTCCAACTTAAGCCAATACACCCAAAACGCCGACTGGAACTCGACATACGACTACCAATCTTTAAGAATGATCTTGGCCAGGGAATCGGTCGAAAAGGCCCACAACTCCCTATTCTCGGTCGGAAGGGGCGCCCAGCTCGAGCTCTCCCGCAGGCTTTCCATTTCGATCGCCGCATTTACATTTACGCTGATCGGGGTTGCTTTCGGGATACAGATCAGCCGCAACCGCTCCAAAAAAGGGATCATTTACGCCATTGCGCTTGCTTCCTTCTACCTGGTCTGCTTCGTCGCAGCGAAGTCATTAAAGCATTGCCCTGGCATCTCTTCCATGATATTCCTCCTTCCCCATCCGCTGATCATCCTCTTATGCCTCCGGTCTCTAAAATCGATTAATGAAGGTGTCGAATGAACAGGATTTGGGAAAGGTACATCTTCCGCGAAACACTCAAAGTCTTCTTCCTTTTCCTAGGCTGTTTTTACTTCCTCTACGCAATGATCGACTACTCGACCCATATGCAGGACTTTATCGTCGACAAGAGGATCCAAGTCTCCCACATCATCGGCTACTACAGCTTCATGTTCATCAAGCGGGCCGATCTGATCGTCCCATTGGCCGCATTGATCGCCTGCATCAAGCAGCTGCTGTCGATGACGCACAACGGAGAGCTTGTCGCCCTCCAATCCTCCGGCATCTCGCTGAAAAAAATTGCCCGGCCCCTCATCCTCTTATGCGGACTATGCACCCTTTTTAATTACTTGAGCTTTGAGTTCTTCCTCCCTTCAAGCCTCAACTTCCTCGACCGTTTCCGGGAAAAGCATTTCAAACATGCCCGCCGCGGCGCGCGATCAGAACCTGTCCATGCCCTCTACCTCAAGGACGGATCAAAGATCATCTACCAGACCAAAGACGCCCAGAACAACCTGTTCTTCGATGTATTCTGGGTCCGCTCTTCCGATGATATCTGGAGGATGAAGACTCTCACCACCGACCCTGAAAACCCGATCGGTGCATTTGTCGACCACATCCAAAGGAACAAGCAGGGCAACCTGGTCAAGTCGGAATCTTATGAGTCCTACGCCTTCTCCCCCTTCAAATGGCAGCCCGATTTAGCCGGAAAAGGATATGTCCCCATCGAAAACAGAAAGATCAGCGAGCTCGTCCAGCTCCTCAACTCAAAGAAAAGGACGACCGCTGTCGAGCGGCCGCAAATCCTCAGCTACCTGCTGTATAAATGCGCGATGCCCCTGCTGCCGCTGCTTTCCCTGTTCGCCATCTTCCCGTATTGCGTCCGCTACTCGCGCACAACGCCTATGTTCTTAATTTACACACTGGCCATTTTCAGCTTTGTAACCTTCGGCGCCATCATGGACGCCGCTGTCATTTTGGGAGAGAACAATGTCCTCCCTCCAATGGCCGCAGTCCTTGGCCCCTTTCTGATCTGCTCAATGGGATTTGGGTGGAAATTTGCTAAAACTTAAAACCAGCGAGCATCAATGAACAGCATCGACTCTTGCCGTTTAGACCACCCTTTGAACCCTGAAAAGAAATGGAGATGGAAGGCCCTTCTCTTTTGCCATGCCATGGTCGCACTCCTGCTGACCACGTTGTTCCTCCCTTCGACAAAAGGATTTTGGGAAGTGATCGACGTCGCTTTTTTTAAACTCGTCAACGGATCGCTGGAGGGAAGGCCGAACTGGCAGATCTTCTGGGCCCTTGCCAACCATAAGTTAGCCGACTGGGTGGAAGACCTCTGCGTCCTGATCTTCTTTTTCATTTACGTCAAGCAAGCAGCCAGAGCCCTTCGCCCTCGCAAGATCGCAGAACTGCTCTTCTGCATCCTCTACATCGGAGCAATCATCTACTTTGTCAACCGCCTCCTCTTTAGAGAGAACCTGAGCATCCCCCGTTTAAGCCCAACCTTAGTTGTCGATTCAAGCGTCCGCTTGTCAGAACATATCCCATGGCTCCACATCAAAGATGATTCTTCCAAGAGCTTTCCAGGAGACCACGGAACGACCGCCCTTCTCTTTGCCGCAAGCTTTTCCTACCTTGCAGGCTGGCGCCTCGGCATCCTCGCTTCGCTTTACGCAGCGTTCCTCTGCATGCCCCGTTTGATCACAGGAGCCCACTGGTTCTCCGATGTCATCGTCGGCAGCGGGTCGATCACGATCTTGTTCTTGGGATGGGCCTTCTGCACGCCGCTGTTCCAAACTTGCGTGAACGGGCTTGAGAGATTTTTCAAGGCTTGCTGCAGCATCAAGAAAAAATGGGGCGCATTGCCTGAAGCTTAGAGACTGTTAACCCCAGTTTGCCCCAGGTTTAACAGAATTGGACCAGGGGCCGGTGCATGTCTGTCCCTGTTCTTTTTGATTGATGAGCTGGATCTGCTCCATCTCCTTTTCCGTCAGCTGAAAATCGAACAAGCTCATGTACTCGTCCACATGCTGGCCAGAAACTTTACTCACAACAGGCATCCCAAGCTGCAAAGCCCAGCGCCATGCCACTTGCGCAGCGCTCTTATGGTACTTCTCTCCGATCGCTTTTAGCCGATCGTCCTGGCATACCTTTCCTTTCGCAAGGGGACGGTAAGCGCAAAGGGCGACACCTTTCTCATCGCAGTACCGCTTTAATTCCCATTGCTGAAAAAGAGGGTGGAACTCGACCTGGTTCACTAAAATGGGAAAATGGCGCTCTACGCACCATTTGATCTGCGGCTGGGTAAAGTTGCTAACGCCGACACCGCCGATCTTCCCCTCTCCCAGCAACAGGACAAGCTCGTCCAAAATCTTGCCCATCGGCAGATCTTCATCCGGACTATGCACCAAGAGCAGATCGATCTTCCGGTCTAGGTCCCGCAAGCTCTTTTCGACCGAATAGCGGACCCCTTTTTCGAAATCGTTCCGGTTATGCTTGACGGTCAGAAAAAGCGGGTGATTGCCAATTCCTGCTTTTTTGATCGCCCTGCACACCATCTCTTCATTGGCATATCCAGTCGCCGCATCGATATGGCGCACGCCCTTTTCCAGGGCGTGCACGACAGTCTCTTCCGTCACTTTCGATGTGCCGACTCCAAGCAATGGCAGTTGTTTTCCATTCTTCAGTACAATGGCCATACACGTTATGCTTGACGGGTCAGATAGTGGATCTTGATCTTTTTAGGCTTGAAAAATTGCCGGATGACATCCTTGGTCAGTTCGATATCAAACTCCTTGCAGGAGAAAATATCCAGATAGGCCTCGCCTGTCTTATCGACAAAATGCCCTGTGATCGAACTTGTTTCGATCAATTGAACGAGCGAATAGCCCGCTTTTCCCGCATCATGCGTCGCAAAATGCTCGACCGTCGGTTCGCCAAAAGCTTTCATGTCGATCGCAGAAACAAGCGTCTTTACAAAAGAGACCAAATTTTGCCGGCTTGTGATCCGCGCCGTATCGCATCCTTGGCAATCGAGGATCAAATGATATCCCCAATAACCGCCATCCTCTTCAATTCCTTCTTCTTCAATCATCACGAGAGCTTCGTCTTTCATACTCCTCCATTTTCCGGCTGTTTTGTCCGATAGTCAGCCTTGATGAAAAGAAAATTAGCAAATTCACGATCTGGAGACTAGAAGAATTTTCATCCGATTGTTAAACTGCAAAATTCTCCCACGTTCAAAGGTGTATCATGGCAAAAAAAACAGATCCTTACACGCAGTTGCACGAGCTCTCAAAGACGACATCCCTCCTCTCTTCCATCGAATATCTGCTCGACTGGGACCAGGAGACCTACATGCCCAAAGACGCGATCCACTTCCGATCCCTCCAAGTCGAGATGATCGCAAGCCTTGTGCATAAGAACAAGACAAGCAAAGCCTTTGCCAAGCTGCTCGATCAGCTGATCGACATTCAGACTGGCGAGATCAAGGACTCCAACTTGGCATCCCCCCAGATCGCAGCGTTAAGAGAATGGCGCAGAGACTACGTCAAAGCTGTCAAACTGCCCAACGCCTTCGTCAAACAATATGCCAAAACGATCTCGACTGCGACCCACGCCTGGAAAAGCGCCAGATACCACAACGACTTCAAAGAGTTTTCTCCCCATCTGGAAAAAGTGGTCTCCCTCTGCCGCAAAAAAGCAGATATCCTAGGCTTCCAAGAACATCCCTACGACGCCCTCCTCGACCTCTATGAGCCTGAGATGAAGACCTCCATGCTCACCCCCCTCTTTTCCAAGCTCAAGCTGCAGCTCACCCAGCTCTTAAAGGACATCACCGCATGCCCTCCCATCCCCCATGAATTCCTCCATTGCCACTGCCCTAAGTACAAGCAACTGGCATTTTCCCACCTCCTCTTAAAGAGCATGGGCTTCCATGAACACAGCTCCCGGCTCGATTCATCCGCCCATCCGTTTTGTTCGACGCTGCTCCCCGACGACGTACGCATGACCACCCGCTTTAACCCTGAAGATCCTTTCTTCAGCATCTTTGCCGTCCTTCACGAAGGAGGGCATGGACTCTACGCTTTAGGACGTCCCAAAGAACAGTTCGGCTCTCCCCTCTCCGAATCCCTCTCGCTCGGGATCGATGAAAGCCAGTCCCGCTGGTGGGAGACCTTGATCGGACAAAGCCACCCGTTCTGGCAGCACTTCTTCCCATTGCTCCAAGCAGAGTTTCCAGAACACTTCAACTCGGTCTACCTCGACGATTTCTACCGCGCGATCAACCATGTCAAACCCAGCATGATCCGGATCGAAGCAGACGAGGTCACCTACAACTTGCACATCGTCGTCCGCTTCGAAATGGAAAAAGCGCTCATCGAAGGTTCCCTTAAAGTGCGCGACGTCCCCAATGCCTGGAATGAAAAGATGCGCGAATACCTCGGCATCTGCCCTCAGTTCGACGGAGAGGGCTGCCTGCAAGATATCCACTGGTCGATGGGGCTCTTCGGATACTTCCCCACCTATACACTAGGCAACCTCTACGCTTCCCAGTTCTTCCTCGTCTTCGAAAAAGCCTTCCCCCAATGGAAAGAAAAGGTCTCCAAAGGAGACCTTGGATTTGTCCGAGAGTGGCTCAAGGAGAACATCCACCAATATGGACGGCAATTTCCACCTCCAGACCTATGCAAAAAGATTACCGGCCAGCCGCTGACCGAAGAGCCCTTTATCCGTTACCTAAACTCTAAGTACCGGGCTTTGTATCATTTAAGCTCATAGCGAGTTTTGATCGAGCTTGAAAATGTGTGGAAATTTTATTGATTTGTTGAAAGCGCTCCTGCTTTCAACAAATCGATCCATCCATTTAATTATCAATAACTTACAAACCAATTTTATCATTAAGGATATAAGCTGCTAACCATTTCATCGTCAAAATGTAAAGTAATTTAATTAAAACATCGAAAATAATCTATTGAATAATTATTAATAATTTGTTAAAATGAATTTAAGATATTATTAATTCAAAAACCCAAAAGGAAAAATAATGTCAGTTAATGCAGCAGTAATTAACCAGCAAACTTTGATGCAACAATTCGTAACCCAGCAGAGCACTGAGCAAGCAGCCAGCACAACTGGAGATTCTTCAAATCCACCTTCTCAAGTACAACTATTAAGTGATATTAACGAAGCTGCCTATGAAATGTTCTTATCGTTTTGTGCAATCACAAACACTAAAGATGGATCACATCCTCTTCCTGAAGAAATGTACCCACTAGCAGATTCAATCACAAACTTTGTCAACTTATGTAACGAATACGATAATGCTGGCTATCAACCTCCATTAAACGAACCCGATAATAATAACTCAGAAATTAATGAAACTTACCAACTCTATACGATCCTAACAACGCCAATGATTGCAGTTGGAGGATCTTCGACCTTATTAAGTCCTTATGAGGTCTCTGAGAACATTATGAATCCTCCAAGTGGAACAACCAGTGAAGAATGGGAAGATACTCTAGCGTCTACATACCATCCAGGTGACCCTGATTCGAATAGTGCACTTTGGAATGCTTGCGAAATTTTAAACTCGTTGGAAGGCCACCATGCTCCAGAACCTTTTACAGGAACTTTGAGTACTGCAGTAAGCGCGCTTCAAGCAACTTGGAATAGCATTGAAAATGGTCCAGGAACCATTGATCCAAGTAACCCTAATAATATCTTGCCTCAACTTGCTAGTGAAATTGTGGCAGTCAATACAGATTTGACAGACCTTTCACAACCAGCCAGCGCATCAAACCCAACAGGCCAAGGCTATTTGACTGCAAATGAACAAATGCTATACGACGTATTAAATGCTCCATTGCAAGGCCAGTTTGGAGCAACTCTAGCCTCCTCTGCGACAGCTCTTGTTCAGAACCCTGGATCTCAAGCAGACTTGGATACTTTTGCTAACATCGTAGCAAATGATAATTATTACGTTGCCACAGTGTTAAACGTTTGCACAAGCTCTAACCCGCAAATTTATAACTACCAAAGCTAATAGTAACTATCTTTGACCTCCTGTTTGGTTCATTAACTTGCATTTTATCCCCATTTTATGCAAACCCACTCAGGAGGTCTTTCTTATTTAGAGGCCTTCTTTGGAAAGGTCGCCAGGCGCAACTGCCGCCGCTTATCAGCTTCAGCATAACGCCTTTTTTCTTCTTCAGATTCAGCGATCACAGGAATGACATTGACCGGCTTCATCTTGTCATCGACTGCGACAAAGGTGAAGTAGGCTGAAACAATGTGCTTTTGCTCTAAGTTGCGGAAATCTTCCGCATAGACCTTAAGGCCGATCTCCATGGAAGAATGCCAAGTGCGGTTAAGCGACGCTTTAAAGACCAGGATATCGCCATGTTTGGCAGGCGCTAGGAAGCGGACAGAATCAACCGATAAGGTCACGCAGACCTTGCCTGAATGCCGTTTGGCCACAACCCCAGCAATCTTATCGCAAAGCTCCAATACCCTTCCGCCGAAGAGGGTGCCGTAGGCGTTAAGGTCGTTCGGATAAACAACGGATGTCTGGTCGTGGATCGCGGAATCGGAAACGGGCTTGCCGGAAGGTTGCTCTTTCATAGAATGCCTCTTGTTAAGCCCGATATAGTTGCTTAAGAATAAAGAGGCAAGGCTGGACATACCGAAAGAACCGCTTTTTTAGGTTGTTTCGGAATAAAAAAAAGGCCTTGGGGACTTTGCCCGCAAGGCCTCGTATCAACAAGGAGGGAAACTGAGCAGAATTAACGTTTGGAGAATTGGAAGCGTTTACGCGCTCCAGCCAAACCGTATTTTTTACGCTCTCTCTTACGAGGATCGCGAGTTAAGTAGCCGAGGACTTTGAGGTCATGGCGTCTGTGCTCATCTTCGCCTACTAGAGCGCGTGCAATCCCGAGACGTGCAGCGATCATTTGGCCTTGGATTCCGCCGCCTTTAACGCGGATGATCACATCGTAGCGCTCAGGAGAGGAAACTTTTTCGATTGGAGATAGAACAGCTTTGCGTTGGAGTTCGAGAGGAAAATACTCTTCAAACTTGCGGCCGTTGACATCGACTTTGCCTGTCCCTGGACGAAGGCGTACAGATGCGACAGATGTTTTTCTTCTTCCGGTACCTAATTTTTCATTGCCT
>JAFEGF010000115.1 GCA_018240225.1 Verrucomicrobiota bacterium | reverse complement strand
CTCTATGTTTGCGGAGAGGAGTCTGTGGAGCAGACGTCGCTGCGTGCAAACCGCTTAAATGTGAACAGCGACCGCCTCTATCTCTTAAGCGACACCCTCTTTTCCAATGTGAAGATGCACGTCGAGCAGCTGAAGCCCGATGTCCTGATCGTCGATTCGATCCAGATTTTGTATAAGAGCGAACTTCCTTCATCTCCAGGATCGGTGAGCCAAGTGCGGGAGCTTGCAACAGAGTTCATGCATCTGGCGAAAGGGCTTGGCATCGCTACTTTCCTGATCGGGCATGTCACGAAATCAGGAGAGATTGCAGGACCCCGCGTTTTAGAGCACTTAGTGGACACAGTCCTCGACTTTGAAGGAGACAGGCAGCATGGTTACAGGTTGTTGCGATCGGTAAAAAACCGTTTCGGGCCGACCGATGATATCGCCCTTTTTCAAATGGTCTCGACAGGTCTTGCCGAGGTCAGCAATCCTTCCGTCTTATTCCTCGAAGAGAGGATGAAAGAGGTCGCAGGTTCCGTGATCATTCCGACGATCGAAGGGACAAGGGCCTTGCTCATCGAGGTCCAAGCCCTCGTTGCAGCTTCCGCTTTCTCCACATCTTCGCGCAAATCGACAGGACTCGACCAGAACCGCCTCTCTTTGCTATTGGCCGTATTAGAAAAGCGGATGGGGTACCAGCTGCACCATTGCGATGTGTTCGTATCGGTTGCCGGCGGACTCAAGATCGTCGAGCCGGCCATCGACTTGGGACTCTTGATGGCCATTGCCTCCTCATTTTGCAATAAGCCGATCGATTCAGAGACTGTCGTGATCGGAGAAGTGGGGCTTGGCGGCGAGGTGCGCAGCGTCCCTCGGATCGAGAACAGGATCCGGGAAGCGATCCACATGGGCTTTTCCCGATGCATCCTACCTCAGCGCAACCTCAAGGCAATTGGTACGGAGCTGACCAAGAAAATTTCCCTCATTGGCGTTGAAATGGTGGAGGAAGCAATCCATGAGCTCATCCGGTAAACCTTTTTTATCGAGGGAGTTGTGCAACACCCTCTAGCATAAGGTTCCAGAAAAAGTCAGCCTTCTTTACAAGATACGATATCGCAAACGTCAACGGCTTCGCTATTCGGTTTTTCTGAATAGCATTTAAAGACAATCCGATAGCCTGAGTATACGTTTTCTTGGGGGACTCTTTCGTCTTCAAATCGATCGCGGCCAAAGTTGCCGCTCTGGATTAGTTCGTAGTACATATTTCTGGGGGATGGGGAATTATCATCTGCGGTGCTGCTTGATCTCATTGCCTGTACTTTTCCCTCTGATTCAATCGTGAAATAGCGAAGATTTTGACTGCGGGTCTTCTCTGCAGCCTTTTGTAGGGCAAATTTTTTTGCTTCCTCGTCGCTCATCTCTTGTGTTTGGACAATGACGACCGCATATTGGTCTTTGTCCATTTGATATTCAATCGTTTGTTGGTCGGAAGCGGTTGGTTGTTTTTTGGAGTCCATGCATCCAAAGCATACACAGCCGAACACGATAATTAATACTAAGAGCCTCATGTTAATACCAAAAATGCGTATTAGTTGAAATTAAATTGCTTTAATCTCATAAATTCACTGTGTTGTTTTAATTGATTGATTTCAATAAATATGTTGCGGGCGAGTTTAAAGTTGCAAAGTCGAGTTTAAAAGCTCCAGCAGAGTTCGAGTAGAATCTGATGGGACTGGAAAGGGACGCTGAATTCACCTTGGTAGGCAATTGTCCCAAAGGGATAGATGAGGTCAAAAGGTTCAAAGATCACAGCTAGCTCGGCAACGCCTAGATTTTGCGGAGTTGTGAAGGTTTCAACGGTAAATGAACCTGGCGATCCAACAAGAAATGCGTTAACTGATCCAATATTAAACGGTTTTTTGTTGACGTAAGAGGCTTTTTCTTGAAAGGTGAGCCTCCAAGAATCAAAGACAATTGCTTCATAAAATCGGATTCCAAGTTCACTTCGTAAAAAGGAAGAATAGTGATGTTTTTGTCCCATATTAAAAGGACCGCTTCCTTTTTCTTTGTAGCTCTCCTGCCAGGCATTAGTCCAATCGAACATGGTAAAAGGCTCAATCGTCAACCACGAATCCCAAGGGTAGAAATCTCCTCCAACTTCCACATGAGGGGAGAGTTGCCATCCATCCGGGTTAGAGACCGATCTAAAATTAAATCCTGTCATATGGATTTTACGAACTTGGTGGATTTGGAATAATCCGCCCCATAGAGCCCCATCGAAATAAAAATGTTTGTTGCCCCAGTACCCATAAGCAAACAGATACTCTTGATTGATGCTGCTATGTCCAGATCCATGATGTTGGTGGATATGAGTGTAGGTATAGGCAGCGCCTCCGCCGACTAAACTCCGCTCATCCAGAAATTTTTCAATCCCTAAAAGAAATCCTCCAGTAATCGGATCAAATCCTGGCGTTTGATGCTCTGCTTTTTGATAAGAAAAAGCACCAACGACTTCTCCCCATAGAGAGTAAGGGCGATCTTTACCGGAGGCTTGTTCTCCCTGTTCTGCATCGGCCATTGCCATGGCGCCAGAAGGAATATCGAGCGAAGCAAAAAGCTGATCATCCGATTCCCATCCGGTTTCCTCACCAGCATGATTTCCACCGCTCCAATCGTAGAGGCGTACATAACGTTGATCGCGAAGGTGCCGCGAGAGGCTCTGATTTAATAAAAAGACATTGTTGTCTGCCGTGATCAATGAGGCTGCGTTACGCGTGGAAGCAACGCTTTGAAGCGCTTTCGCAAGAGTTCCGTCGACCAGCGCAGGAAGGAAATAAAATGCTTTTTCAGGGGCGTACTTGTTAATGTACTTAGCTACAGTTAAATTATTGCCGCCCAGACATTCGGTAATAATTTGAGAAAGAGCTTCGATCATTGCCGCTTCCAAAAAGATCCCGTCGAGCGAAGGATAGATCGTTGTGATGCTGCCGGAAGGGGAGATCAGAAAAGCAATGGAATTAAATCCATTATTGCCAATTGCAAGACCGGTATTGAACATATTCAAGGCGACTTTTGTGACCGTTGCTCCAAATTGAGAGGGGAGAAGCTGAGAAGAAAGCGTTCCATCCGGATAGGCGATAAAGAGCATAGGATCAAAGCCGGTCGTTCCTCCGATCAGCCCCCTCTGGGAATCATTGATTGCAACACTTGTCACAGTGCCGATCGGCAGCGGGGGCAGAAGTTGAGAAGACAGGGTTCCGTTAGCAGAGACAAAATAGGCAAAAGGGGCAGTTCCTCCACCGTCGCCGCCGATTAGACCAACATTTGAATTGTTGATTGCAACACTAGCGGTTACTCCAGTGATTGCTGGTAGAAGTTGCGGCGAGAGGGTCGCCGAAGGAGAAACAAGATAGGAAAAGGCTTGGCTAGTTCCACTGGTCCCTCCTACGATCCCGCTGCCATTTGAATTGACCGCTACGCTAAGAGTTTCTCCTCCGATGGCCCCTGGTAATAATTGAGCAGAGACCGTCCCATTCGGGAAAATAACATGAGCAATGGCATTGGAAGCCCCATCCTTTCCGCCAACCAGCCCTTGTCCTTGAACGTTGATATCCACAGTGATAATCTCTCCGCCTGAAGTAGGAAGAAGCTGCGGAGAGAGCGTCAGGTTAGGGAACACCAGATAAGCGCTGGCATTGCCTCCTGCCGTTCCACCAATCAGAGCTGTTCCGACGTCATTCAACACAACGCTGTTGATAGCGCTGATGCCTAGCGGAAGGACCTGAGGCGATAAAGTTCCTTTTTGATACACATAGTAAGCAAATGCATTGCCGCTGGCAACACCTCCAATAAAACCGGTTCCGGACCCGTTCATCGATACGCTATTAACAGCACCGGGGCCTAAATTAGGAAGAAGTTGCGGATAGTAAGCGCCATTAGATTGGAGAAAGTAGGCCTCGGGAGTTCCATTGCCGCCGCCTACAATTCCAAATGCTTCCGGACAGACGGCCATGGCGGTGTTGCAAATAAGAGGGATGCCGAACGCGGCATACTTGTTAATCTGATTTAGGAGCTGATGTATCCTTCCCATTGTTGCCTTAAGTGGTCAATTAAAAACTTCCAATCACCGAAAAGTGAACCATCGACCAACCTCCCGGAAAATCATTCTTGTGCAGCTTAATACCCCAATCAAGCCGTGCCGAGAGGTATTTTTCAATCGCGTAGCGGATGCCAGGACCAGTTCCAAGCAAGTAATCGGTCTGCTTTTCTCCGCTTAAGCGATGGTTGTCATGCGAGAGCCCATAATCGAGGAAAATCAGGAACTCAAGGGCGTCGTTAACTTTGCATTTGCCGCATTTTTTAAAGAGCTTAAATTTCGGGGAGTGGATTTCCGTGCTCAAAAGGAGCCCATCATCGGCATTAAGCTGTCTTTCCTCATATCCGCGCACTGTATTATAACCTCCAAGTCCAAATTGTTCGCTCGGCAATAAAGACTGGTTTGATAGCTGCATCTGAGCTAATGCCGTCCATTGGAATTCTTTTGGAAGATGGATCTTATAAGTCAAAGAGCTCCTTCCATAAACATAGGTATGCGTTGCGAAAGGGTTAAGCGATTGGAAGTCTTGGTTGGATTGATCAGGAATCCATGAGAAGGGAGAAAAAAAGAGCTCAAGATCAAAGCCCACTTTGTGGCTCCAATGGTCATGATCGCGTTGATAGCCTAAATTATACCCGCACATAAACTGCGTTAAATTCACTTCTTGGCCGATGACAGGAAAGTTTTCGACAAATTCCACTGTGTTGTTCGACCTTTTAAAATCAAAGCCGCAGGTAATCTCATGGAGTAGCCATGGAGAAGGAGCGATAGGGATGTCGTAACGGATGCTAGCTTGTCCGCTGGTTCCGTGGGTATTTGAACTTTGAGGGAGGTGGACATTAACCCGCGAATAGCCGCCGTACAGCATCAGAATATGCTGAACGGGCAGAGGGACAGTATAGCTAACAGTGAACGCATTAAATTTATGAGGATTAGGAGCCGCAGTATATTGAAAAGAAAAGATCTGATCGAGGTTGAATGCATTGCCCCAGGTAAACCCCGCGAACCATCGCGTTCGGTCTGTATGGACAAGCCCTGTATTATCAACTCCTGCATAAACGCTTAATGGGAATCGATCTTTCACAAGCAGTTCGATATCGGTCGTTTGCGGATCGGCGCCGGGTGCATAGATCAGGTCTGCTCTGCGGAATGGATTGCGGTTGATGAAATTTAAGTTGTTAAGAAGAACGTTCTCATCGATTGGCTCCCCTTTTTTTAACTTGATTGCGTTTGTGTATCGTTTTGTAGAAAAGTGCTTATTGCCGTAAACATTGACCTGGCTCAAAACACTTTCTTGAACGACAAATTGGACAACGCCGTAAGTGATCTGCTGCTCTGGAATATAAACGGAGAGCAATGGATGGTTATGGTCTCGATAGTAGAGAATGATCTCTCGTTTGATCTGCTGCAGGTCTTCAGCTGTTAGAGATCGGCCTAGATATTTTTCAAGCAGCTTCTCTAACCCTTTTTTTCCTCCTGGCACATCAATTTCAATAAATTGAATTCCGCCAGTATCTGGAGCGATCTCTTCTAGGACATGGGGATTCCCCGTAAGGACAAACCCCTGCACTTTTTCAATCAAAATAGGCATTTGGGTTATCGAGGATGAAGCTGAAGGAGCTTGCAAATCGTCTGCAATGATATGTTGAGAACAGATCGATGATGCTAAACAAGCAAGCAGTTGAAATCGATTCATGGATTAGCGCTTTTCCGTATTGGTCATTTTTAATATGTCAGTATCGGTTTATTCAGGTACTTTCTTCTACGAATGGAGAGACCCTTATCGTCAACAACGTCAAAACTTGTCATTATACCAGGATGAATAGTGTATTTACTTTCGTCCAGAATAACATCAAAGCTGCTAAAATAGAAGAAATCATCGAATGCATAAGCATCCACTTCGCTTAAATCAAAAAACATCTCCGAATCAACGAACGCTGCCCGTTGTAATACCGCTGCCATACTGGAAATGACTTCCGCAGTGCTCATAGGAATGACAGGAGGAATAATTGGAATGCCCGATTCTTTATAGAAAATGGTGAATGGATCGCCTAAAATTGGTTCGGGAAAATAAACTCCCCATTGCTCTGTAGGCGAATTCAAAAATTGCGGTCCTGCAACAAATGCCGTTCCATTAATTGGCGCAGTGATCGTGTTTTGCGAGCGGCGTGCTGTGAAAATACGGACGGGGGTTGTCGCTCCTGCGGAAATTGTAGATCCTGCATCCAGGATAAACTCTCCTGGGCCAATGAGAGGAGATACAGGATAATGGGCATCAACGACCAATGACAGGCTGCTATTGCTCGTTCCGTTAGCGATCACTTGAGTATTAGTGCCAATTGTAATGTCAGAACCTGCGATCAGCAGAAGATGCCCAGGATCAGGAGTCGAATAGACTGTAAACCCTGACAAATTAATTGAACCATTAGCTGTTACAAACAGATCGCTTCCCAAAGTCCTCATTAGTCCAAGGCCTGTCGCATTAGGCGCTGCATAGGTGCAATTGTTTAAGCAAAGAACACCAATGTTGCCGCTCTGTGTGTTAATCCCGGCATTCGTCGATGCAGCGCCTCCAGTGTCATTAAGATTATAGGCCCCTAATACAATTGTTCCTCTGGTCGTGCTATGGATCCAAGCATCTGCGCCAGAAGCAGAACCTCCTGTCATGGACACATTGCCAGCTGAAAGGACTCGGATCGATCCTCGATCTGTAACAATCTGCGCAGAGGAGGATGCGGCGCTGCCTCCATTAAGAGCTAGGCCTTGGCAATAAATTGTGATCGGGTTAAGGCCGCTTGTTGCGGTTGTTTGAATAAGGCTGCTCTGATTGCTTTGGGCATTGCCTGAAACTGAAATGTGATTTTTGGCTCGGAGAATAACAAAGCTGTCGGCGCCCGTTGATTCGATAATGGCATTTGAACCGCCGGAACTGCCGCTGCTGCCAGGGATGAGTGTGAAATCGTATCCGCCTAACCGCGTCGATTGGGTTGCTGTAAATCGGGCAAGCGATGATGCTCCGCTGCCTCCAGTCAAAAAATAGCTTCCGCTATCTAAGTAAGCAGTCGAGCTGATAGCGCCGCGGGCATTGACTTCTGCATTTGAGCTAGCGCCCGCCCCTCCCATTAAAGAAAAATTGCCGCTTTTTAAAATGGTAATATTACTGGAGTTAGCAGTGTCCTGCGTGATGATACGAGCATCGCTGATATTTCCGCTGCCCCCGTTTAATGACAGAGTTCCACTGTTTGATGTGATGGAAATTGCTCCTCCGCCAGTTCCTGTCGAGATCTCTGCGCGGTTAATTCCGAGACTTGATGCTAGCTGTCCCCCTGTCAGGGCGTAGCTATTGCCTGTCATTGTGATGTTTCCAGAGCCTGAGGCCAATCCTGCATAGAAACCCGCGCTGCCGTTGTCGGTAGCAGCTCCATTTGTTTGTCCTCCAGTCATCATATAATCGCCAGAAGCTGTAACAGTAATGGCGCCGCCTTGATTCGTAGCAACGATAGCGCGAGCAGTCGTTCCGGATCCGCCTGTAGCGGAAAAGGTGCTGATGTTATTGATCGTGATGTTTGCAGAGCCAA